>NZ_DASVYD010000014.1:0-119689 GCF_036392335.1 Vitreimonas sp. | reverse complement strand
CTGGTGCTGCTGCTTGGCTACCTCGTGATCATCGGCCTCTTCTTCTTTGTGAAGCGCATGATCTTCCGCGGCGGCGGCGGCCACTAGGTTCGGCCGCGCCGCGCTTCATACAAGGCGACAGCCGCGGCTGCGGAGACGTTCAAGCTTTCCATGACCGGCGCGATTGGAATGCGCGCGCGCTTCTCGCAGGCTTCGGCCACGCCGGGCCGAAGTCCCTTGCCTTCGGCGCCGAGCACCAGCGCCACGGGGCGCTTGTCGTTCAGCGCCTCCTCCAAACTCAATTCAGCTTCGCCTTCGAGCGCGACTGTAACATAGCCCAGCGACCTGAGGGTTTCGATCGCGCGGCCGAGGTTCACGGCGCGGACGTGCGGCACGAGTTCGATCGCGCCGGCGGCGGCTTTGGCGAGCACGCCGGTGAGCGGCGGCGATTTGCGATCCTGCAGCACGATGGCGCGCGCGCCGAAAGCGACGGCGGAGCGGAACGCAGCGCCGACATTTTGCGGATCGGTGACGCCGTCGAGCACGAGCACGCTGCGTCCGTCGGGCGGGGCGGCGGCGGCTTCGAGCGAAACTGGTTCGATGGGATGGGCGCGTACCGCGAGGCCCTGGTGCACTGCGCCGGGCGGGAGCATGCCGTCGATCGCGTCGGGATCGAGGATCTGCGGCTTGATGTGTTCGGGCAGGCGCGAGGCGGCGTTCTTGGTGGCGACGATGCGCTCGATCCGGCGCGCGGGATTGGCGATTGCCGCAAGCGAGGCGTGCACGCCCCAAACCCAGGACGGCCCGCCAAACTCCTCCTCGAACTGACGGCGCGGGAGTTTATCCTCGGGAATGCCGTGCGCGGGGCGTTGAGAGGGTGGGGGACGCTTATTCACGAGCAAACTTTCTCAGGACGCGGTCACCGCGTCAGCCATCCGAAGCTCGCGAGTGGGAGGCTTAGTCCTCCTTCGCCAAGGCTTCGGAGGATGGTGGAAGGGGCTGGATTCGAACCAGCGTACGCTCGCGCGGGCAGATTTACAGTCTGCTGCCATTAACCACTCGGCCACCCTTCCAGCCGGAGCGCGGCTTCTAGCGGGCATGTTTGCCGGGGGCAAGCAGGTTAGGTGCGACGGAACGGCGTCAGCCATCCAAAGCTCGTGCGTGGCTCGCACAGTCCTTCTTCGCCAAGGCTTCGGTGGACATCCTAAGCTCGCGGCGCGCGCGCAGGATGGAGCGGGTAGAGGGAATCGAACCCTCGTCTTCAGCTTGGAAGGCTGCGGCTCTACCATTGAGCTATACCCGCGAGCGGACCGCCAGATAGCGGGTTGGGGAGGTTTAGTCGAGCGGGCAGAGCTCGCGGCGGCTGAAGCTTTTTTCGGCGCCCGCGCCCGACGGTGACAAAACTGACACGCTGACATTGCCCGCGCCTCGGTTTCGCGAAATGGTGGAGGCGCTTGGGGGAGCGCAGGGGCGGGAGGCGGTTATGCCGCTTGCGGGTTTGATGCCTCGATTTTTTCTGGGACTTGGCGCGGCTGTTCTTGCCGCGTTCGGCGCCGCGGGCGCGTGGTCGCAATCAAACACCGCGCGGATGCCGCGCGAAATACGGTTCGGCGCGGTCGACATGGTGATCCAGCGCGTCGAGCTTGAAGTCTCGCGTGCGGAAATCCATGCCGCCGTGCAGGCGCAGCTTGATCGCGAGACCATGTGCTTTCCCTGGCCAAGCGTTTGGCTCGATCCGGCCGAACGGCGGCGCGTGTTTGTCGTGCGTTTCGATCTGATGACGCGCGACTGGGGCGTCGAGACCGCCGAAGCCGCGCGCACGCGCATGCAAGAATTCGTGGCGATGGGGCTGGTGACGCAGCGGGCGATGCCGCGCGTGGGCGCTGACGCCGTGGAGTTTCGCCTGACGCCGCTGGGCGACGCGCACTTGCAGGGCTCGCTTTCAAGCGGGCGGTTGTCGTTCTGCATGCCGTCTGGACGGCGCGTGCAAGAGATCACCGAGACGGAATTCGGCGATTTCGCCTGCGGCACGCTCAAGGTGCGGTTCACCCACGTGGCCGATGCCTGGCCAAATTGGGCCCGCACCGAGTTTGCGCAAACGCGCATTGCCGAAACCTGGGCGCCGCTGGGAAGCTCGGCGCCGGGCTCCGTATCGATGAGTCGACAATGGTTCTCCGACGATCCGCCGGACGGGCGCGGCAACGGCGAATTGCGCTCGCTGTGCTATGATTCCAGGGAGCGCGCCGTAAGCGGCGACGATATGGAACTCGCCGCCGCTACGCCGTGAAGACGGCTTAGTTCAAAACGAAGGTGACTTTCATGTTCACGCGCCATTCGGCGATCTTGCCGTTGTCGCACGTGACTTTGATGTCCTGAATCCAGGCGCCTTCGATGTTCTCTAGGGAATCGGACGCTTTCGACAAGCCGGATTCGATGGCGTCCTGTAGGCCCTTCTTCGAGCCGGACGTGACTTCAATAACTTTCGCGACGGCCATGGTTCTGCTCCTTTGAGCCCCCCGGCGCGAAGAGCCTAGGCCCGCTGTGGGGCGATGTCAGCAGAGCTGCGACGTGCGCCGGCGCCCACGCCAAGCGAGGCTTGGCGCGGCGCGAGAACATGGAGAGACGCGGACGCCCGCGCTCAGGACGTGTCGGCGGACGTGATTGCGTGGAGGATCGCAGGCGGCAGAACGCAGGGCGCATATTCGCGCGCCGGCGCGATCGCGAACATGCGCGAGAGATTGCGCTTGAGGCGCGGCGTCAGCGCGGCGGCGCTGTCCCCGATATGAGCCAGCGCATGTACGAGTGTGGCGAGCCACACACGCAAATTGGCGTGGCGCAGCGATTTGCGGAAGGCTGAGCCCATCAAGGCGCGCAAGATGCGGCCCGGGCTCGGGGGTTTGCGACCGGTGAAGCGCATGGTCTGGCTTTTGGATCGCAGATGGAGGTTCCGCGTAGCGCGCAGAAATATGAGCTGCGCGACAAAGATCGTGAGGGCGTGCAAATGCCGACGCGCGACGATCTGCAAGTCGCGGCTGTGCGCCAGCAGCACCTCCTGCTCCAGCAAGACGCTCCAAACCAAAATCAGAGCGCGGCGCGCCCAGGTGACGAACCTGGCGAGTGTGAACGCTCGGATTGGGGTTGGAGGGAGGGCTGGCTTCATGCGCCCCAGTATCGGCTCTGCCTGGACCGGTTGAATTGAAACGGCGGCCAGCCATGGAACGTCCGGCAATTCGCCAGCTTCGGCGCTGGATTAGCGTGGCGAACCCCTCATTCCGGGTTCCTGGTTGACGACATATAGCTCTGCAGTTATGAGTGGCTCATAGCTGGTGAGTTATGAATCGGACCGACCACGACATCCTGTTTCGCACCCTCGCCGACCCGACCCGCCGGGCGTTGTTTGAGCGCTTGTGTCGGGACGGAGAACAGAGTGTGGGGGCGCTCACAGCACAGGCGGGCGTTTCGCAGCCGGCCGTGTCCAAGCATTTGGGCGTGCTCAAGCAAGCTGGTCTGGTGCGCGACCGGCATGAGGGTCGTCAGACGCATTACAGCGCGACCCCCGCAGCGCTCGCGCCGCTGGTCGATTGGACCCGCGAAATGGCCGGCTTCTGGGAAGGCCGCTTCGATCAACTCGATAATTTGCTCAAGAGGATGGACCAATGAGCGAGACAAAAACCGTCACCATCGAGCGCGAGTTCGCGCATCCGCCCGAGAAGCTGTGGCGCGCGCTGACGCAGCCGCATTTGATCTCCGAATGGCTGATGAAGAACGACTTCAAGCTTGAACTCGGCCACCGCTTCACGCTGCGTGGCGAGTGGGGCGGAGTGCTGGATTGCGAAGTGCTGGAGATCGAGCCGCACAAGACGCTCGCCTATACGTGGAATTTCGAACACGAGGACGCCGCTTACGCGCTGCAAAGCACGGTGACGTTTACGCTCACGCCGACGCGCACGGGCACGCATCTGCGTATGGAGCAGGCGGGGTTCCGTTCAGATCAGAAGCAAGCCTTTGGCGGCGCGCATGCCGGCTGGAAGCAATTCTTCGACAAGCTCGACGGCGTTCTGGCGCAAGCGGAGTAGGGCGATGAGCAAATGGATTCGACAATTTCACCGTTGGGTGTCGATCGCGTTCACGCTGGGCGTGATCGTCAATACGGTCGTCATTTTCACGAGCGACGGTGAGCCGGCGTACTGGATCTATCTGCTGGCGCTGATCCCACTCTTCCTGCTGTTGTTTAGCGGGCTCTATCTGTTTGCCCTGCCCTATGTCGCCAAATTGCGGCGCGTGAGCGGCTAGGAGCACGCACGCGATGGCGAAGACCAAGAAGACCGCGAAGAAGAAAGCCGCGACGCCGCGTAAAATTGCCGCGAAGAAGTCACCCGCGCCCAAGCTGCTTTCTGGCGGCAATCCTCAGATCGCCAAAGGCTATGGCGACGAGCCTGTGCAGGCGTACATCGCGGCGATGCCGGGCTGGAAGAGTGCGGTCGGCAAACGGATCGATGCGCTGATCGTGCGGGCGTTGCCGGGCGTGAAGAAGGCGGTGAAGTGGAATTCGCCGTTCTATGGCGTGGAGGAGGGGCGTTGGTTTTTGAGCCTGCACGTGTTTACGCGCTACGTGAAAATCGCCTTCTTTGACGGCGCATCGCTTGATCCCATGCCGCCAGGCGCGTCGAAGCAGAAGAAGGTGCGCTATCTCGACATCCACGAAGGCGACGAATTGGACGAGAAGCAATTCATTGCGTGGGTCAAGCAGGCCGGCAAATTGCCCGGCGAGCGGATGTGACCGTGATAAACAAAAAAGGGCCGCTGCGACAGCGGCCCTTTCCAGTGGCGCTTAGGGCGTCACGCGGATGCCGACGAGGAGACTCGCTGGCGCGCCGGCGAAGCCGTTGACTGGTTCATAGGTTTCGTCGAGCACATTGTCGGCGGCGATGTAGAGCTTCACCTCGTCATTGACGGCCCACGCGGCGGACGCACGTAAGATGTCATAAGATTCGACTTCGGCCGTGCCGGCCCAGAACCCGAAATCATCGTACGTCGTGTCCAGGCGCGAACCGATCTGGCGCCAGGAGATTTGACCGCTGAAGGCGCCGCGCTCGGCGGCGAGCGTTGCACTCCAGGACTCCTCCGGGCGACGCGCCAGTGCAACGCCGGTGGCGGCGTTGACCGCGTCGGTGTTGGCGTAGCTTGCGCGCGCGGTGAGCCAATCGGTCGGACGCAACGCGATGCGCGCTTCGGCGTACGCGATCTCGGCGCGGTCGACATTGCCGTAGGCAAAGCCGGCGAAGCCGATTAGATCCTCGATCTCGCTCGCGCGATAGAGCGCGCCGAGTTCGAGCCCCTCCGTTTGGCCGAACAGCGCAAAGCGCGCGTCGCCGCCGATTTCCCAAGTCTCGGCGCGCTCCGGATCAAGCGCCGCGTTGCCGTAGAAGGGCACGAAGCGTTCGAACAAGGACGGGGCGCGATAAGATGTGCCGTAGGATGCATAGAGGCGCGCGGCCTCGCCGATCGGATAGGCCGCGCCGGCGCGCCAGGTGAATTCTTCGCCGAAGCCGTCGAAATCATCTTGGCGAATAGCGGCAGTGACATCGAGCGGACCGAGCACGCCTTGGGTGGCGATATAAGCGCCCCAATGCTCCTGCTCGCCAGTGACGGGTGAGCCGAAGCTGACGGCTTCGATGTTCTCGTCCTCATTTTGCGCGCCGAGCAACAATGTCCATTCCGGCGTGATCGACCAGGTGGCGGAGAAGTCCGCGAAGTCGCGATCGCCATGATATTCGTCGCCAGCGACGCCGAAATCAGATGAAACGCGATCGGTTTCGAGCGCGCCGCCACTCAAGCGCAGCGACAGCGCGTCGCTCAGCGCCCAGCTCGCGCCGAGACGCCAAAGCGCGGTGTCGCTTTGGATTTCTGACCCTGGGTTTTCGGCGATATTGCCGAAGATGCCTGGATCATAATCGACGCGGGCTTCGCGCTGGCGCAGCAAGAGATCGACCGCGAGTGAATCCGTCAGCGCGTAATCGAACACGCCCGTCAGCGTGGTGATGTCGGCGCCGTCCTTTTCACCATCATGCGTGGCGATGCGTTCGGGGACGATGTCGTACCCCTCGCTGGTGTAGCCCTCGGCGTTCAACGCATAGCGGAAGCGGTCAAGCGTGCCGTCGGCGCCGGCATTGGCGGTCAGCGTATCAAAGGAGCCGCCGGCGATTTCGAGGCGCGGATTGAGCGCGCCCTCGCCGCCGCGACGCGGCAGTATGTTTACGACGCCGCCGAGTGCGCCCGAGCCGTAGAGCGCGCTGAGCGGGCCCTGCACGATCTCGATGCTGCGCGCGTCGCCCAGCGTATCCTGGCCGGCGTCGAACACGCTTTCGGGCGTGGAGGGATCGTCGATGCGCACGCCATCGAACAGAACCAAGGTGTGGTTCGATTCAAAGCCGCCGCTGAAGATCGATGTCTGTTGCCCGATCGGGCCGCTACGCGGGACTTGAAGTCCGGGCACGTCGGCCAGCGCTTGATCGAGCGAGATATCGCCGCGGACGCGGGCGTCGTCCACATCGATGACGACGGCGGCCGCCGGGAGGTTTTCGATCGCGATCGGCGCGGGGGCGCCGGTGACGACGATGAGGTCGTCGCTCTCCTGGGCGAAGGCGGGCTGGGCGGCGAGCGAGGCGGCCGCCAACAGGGCGGCCTTGGTGAGATAAAGGCGCATAGGTGCGTCCCCTTTTTGCAGACACGCCTCGTCCCCAAGGGCGCGTCGAACAGCGACAAGCGGGGCGCGGATCACGCGCGGGGCCGCCCGCGTCGCTGCTGCGGAGACTTCCGGTTCGACGGCTGATCCCGGCCGGGCGAACGAGCGACGTGCGGCGGCAGGTCTCCTGGCTCGCGGGTCTTTGCGGGTTCGCCGCCTTCCCAGCCCAAATGAGGCCAGTGGCGTTGGGCGAACCGCTCGCCGCTTACAGTTGCGGGCACAGCCATGGATTTGGGGGAGGCCCCCGCACCACGTTCCCTCTTAGCGTCCCCTGCGGGACGACCATCGCGTGTGCAGCAATAACCGCGATAGAACGGCGCGCCAAGACGTTAGAGGGCTTGACGCCTGTGGTGATGCGGCTAAAGACGCGCACCTTACGCGCGCGCTTTGGCTGGGCCTTAGCGCCCATCAGCATTTTGGACGCCGGAGAGACAGGACCTCACAATGGCCAAGGAAAAGTTTGAGCGGACTAAGCCGCACTGCAACATCGGTACGATTGGCCACGTCGATCACGGCAAGACGACGCTGACGGCCGCCATCACGATGGTTCTGGCCAAGAAGGGCGGCGCCAAGGCTATGGCGTACGCTGATATCGACGCCGCCCCGGAAGAGAAGGCCCGCGGCATCACCATCAACACCGCGCACGTCGAATACGAGACGGCCGACCGTCACTACGCGCACGTCGATTGCCCCGGCCACGCTGACTACGTGAAGAACATGATCACCGGCGCCGCCCAGATGGACGGCGCGATCCTGGTCGTGTCCGCCGCCGACGGCCCGATGCCGCAAACGCGTGAGCACATCCTGCTCGCCCGTCAGGTCGGCGTGCCGGCCCTGGTGGTGTTCATGAACAAAGTCGACATGGTCGATGACCCGGAACTGCTCGACCTCGTCGAAATGGAAGTCCGCGAACTGCTGTCGTCCTACGAATTCCCGGGCGACGACATTCCGATCGTGAAGGGCTCGGCCCTGGCCGCGGTTGAAGGCCGTGACGCCCCGATCGGCGAAGACGCCATCATGGCGCTCATGACCGCCGTCGACACCTATATCCCGCAGCCGGAGCGTCCGATCGACCAGCCGTTCCTGATGCCGGTTGAAGACGTGTTCTCGATCTCGGGCCGCGGCACGGTCGTGACGGGCCGCGTCGAGAAGGGCATTGTGAAGGTCGGCGACGAAATCGAAATCATCGGCATTCGTCCGACGACCAAGACGACCTGCACCGGCGTCGAAATGTTCCGCAAGCTGCTCGATCAGGGCCAAGCCGGCGACAATATCGGCGCGCTGCTGCGCGGCGTCGACCGTGAAGGCGTTGAGCGCGGCCAGGTTCTGGCCAAGCCGGGCTCGATCACGCCGCACAAGAAGTTCGAAGCCGAAATCTACGTGCTGACGAAGGAAGAAGGCGGCCGTCACACGCCGTTCTTCACCAACTACCGTCCGCAATTCTATTTCCGCACGACCGACGTGACCGGCATCGTTCAGTTGCCGGGCGGCGTCGAAATGGTCATGCCGGGCGACAACGTGAAGATCTCGGTTGAGCTGATCACCCCGATCGCCATGGACCAAGGCCTCCGCTTCGCCATCCGCGAAGGCGGCCGCACGGTCGGCTCGGGCGTCGTGGCCAAGATCGTCGAGTAATTTTCTCTTCAGGGGAAAAACGGAAGGGCCGCTCTTCGGAGCGGCCCTTTTGCTTTGGGACTTGCATCCGAGCCCCCTCCTGGGCGCATCTGGAGAGCAAAGGCGCCCGCGCTGGCGCGCGAGGGAGAAGCTGATGGAGCGGTTCGTTTTTGTCGCGGCGATCGTGATCGCGGTGATTTTCGGCATCAAAGCGCTGGTCGGCGACGGCGATTATGGCATCCACATCGGCGAGGGCATGGGAACCGCCGAGATCGTCTCCACGGAGCCGGGGCGGCTTGAGCCGCAGACCTTCGCCGGCCAGACGCTGCGGGTCCGCCATCTGGTCGGGCGGGTCGTGGTCACGCCGGAGGACCGGAGCGACTTCTTGATCGAGATCGCAAGCCCGGGCGGCGTGCCCATGCCGACGGTGGAGGCGGAAGGCGATGTCGTGACGATTGATGGCCGCCTGCGCGGACGCATTCGCAGCTGCCAGGATGACGGCACGGCGACACTGGATGGTTACGACCCCATCACCTCCGACAATTTGCCGACGGTGACGATCCGGGCGCCGCGGGCGCTGGTGATGGATCGCGGCGGCGCGGGGACAACTGAGATCGCCGCCGCCGAGAGCGTGAATCTCGACATGCTGGGCTGCGGCGCGGCGACGATCGGGGAGGTGGCCGGCGCGCTTGAACTCGACATGGCGGGCGCGGGCCAGGTCAATGCCGGGGGCGCTCAGACTTTGAATGTGAATTCGGTGGGCGCGGGCGACATTAACGTCGGCGCGGTACGCGAGTATGCGCAAATCAATCTGGGCGGGGCGGGCGATGTGACCATCGCCTCGCTGACTGGGCAGCTGAATGTCGATTCTGTCGGCGCCGGTGAGATCGTCGTGCAAGGCGGCGCCGTGACAGTGGCGGAGATCGATACGGCTGGCGCCGGCGGCGTCGAGATCGCGGCGCCCGTGCAAACGCTGAACGTCTCTATGGTGGGGTCTGGCGATGTCGACGTCGCCAACACGGTGGGCGATATTGACGCGGATATTGCAGGTGTTGGCACGGTTTCGGCGCGTGCGGTGACCGGCACAATAACCAAGAATGTGGTGGGGCCGGGAGACGTGCGCGTGGGCGAGTGACAGAAGCGCAAAACGCGCCTTGACGCCCCCGATTCACCTCTGTAGGACACCCCCCTTCGAGCCGGCCGTAAGCACTCGTGCTTAGACGCGGTTCGCAAGCTTCGCGGCGCCAGCCCACAGCCTGAATGGCTATTTGGGAATGCGCGGGGTCAACGCCCCGCCTCGGCAGCGTTTTTTGCGATCCATACGTCTTCGAGCGCCGTCCGGTTCGGGCGGCGTTTTTCTCGTCGGCGGGCCGAAGCAGGCGCGCCGTCGTGTTTTGCGTCCGGCGAGATGTTGGGCGCATTCGGGAATTCTGGTGATGATGCAGCAAAATATCCGGATCAGGCTGAAAGCCTTCGATCACCGCACGCTCGATCTTTCCGCGAAGGAGATCGTGTCGACGGCGAAGCGCACCGGCGCGACGGTCATCGGCCCGGTGCCGCTCCCCACGCGCATTGAAAAGTTCACCGTGAACCGCTCGCCTCACGTCGATAAGAAGAGCCGCGAGCAATTTGAGATCCGCACGTTCAAGCGCGTGCTGGATATCGTCCAACCGACGCCGCAGACGGTCGATGCGCTGATGAAGCTCGACCTCTCCGCTGGCGTTGACGTCCAAATCCAAGTGCTGGGTTGATAGCGATGGCTCAAGAGCAATCCCGTCGCACTGGCGTCATCGCGCGCAAAGTCGGCATGATGCGCGTCTTCGGTGAAGACGGCGCGCATACGCCGGTCACCGTGCTCGATCTCGCCGGCTGCCAAGTCGTCGCCCGCCGTACGGTTGGCGCCGAAGAGTTCAAGAATTCCGCCGGTGAAGCCGTTGCGCTGAAGCCGAAGAAGTCGCGCAAGAATGAGAAGCGCGAAGCTCCGGCGCGCGAGCCGAAAGGCGATGGCTACAACGCCGTTGTGCTCGGCGCTGGCGCCGCCAAGGCGAAGCGCGCGACGCAAGCCGAGCGCGGTCAATTCGCGCGCGCGAAAGTAGAGCCGAAAGCGATCGTGCGCGAGTTCCGCGTCTCCGAGGACAACCTTCTGCCGGTCGGCGCCGAAATTAGCGCCGACCATTTTGTTGTCGGCCAGAAGGTCGACATCTCGGGCATTACGATCGGTAAGGGTTTCGCCGGCGCGATGAAGCGCTGGAATTTCGGCGGTCTGCGCGCCACGCACGGCGTCTCGGTTTCGCACCGTTCGCATGGTTCGACGGGCCAGCGTCAGGATCCGGGCAAGGTCTTCAAGGGTAAGAAGATGGCCGGCCACCTGGGCGACGAACGCGTCACGACTCAAAATCTGCAGATCGTCCGCATCGATACCGATCGCGGGCTTTTGTTTGTCCGTGGTTCTGTGCCGGGCGCCGAGGGCGGCTGGGTGGAAGTGCGCGACGCCGCGAAGGCGGCCCTTCCGAAGGAAGCGCCGAAGCCTGCTGGCGTTCGCCAAGCGCAAGCCGCGGCTGAGTGAGGGCGGACATGAAACTCGACGTTCAAACTCTCGACGCCAAGAAGGCCGGCTCCGTCGATCTCGACGACGCGATCTTCGGCATCAAGGAAGTCCGTGGCGACATCCTGCAGCGCATGGTGAAGTACCAACTCGCCAAGCGCCGCGCCGGCACGCACAAGACGCAATCGCGCGGTGAAGTGTCGGTCACGCACTCCAAGCTCTATAAGCAAAAGGGCACGGGCGGCGCGCGTCACGGCTCGAAGAACGCGCCGATCTTCCGCGGCGGTGGTCACGCCCACAATCGTCTGCCGCGTGATTATACGCACGATCTGACGAAGAAGTTCCGTGCGCTGGCGCTGCGCCATGCGTTGTCGTCGAAGGTCAATTCGGGCGACCTCGTCGTGATCGACACGATCGCGGTGAAAGAGCCGAAGACGGCGGCGCTGAAGAAGCAGCTCGCGGCCCTGAAGCTTGAAAAGGCGCTCATCATCGGCGGCGCCGAGGTGGATCAAAACTTCGCCCGCGCGGCGGCCAACATCCCGCATGTGGATGTGCTGCCGAACGCTGGCCTGAACGTTTACGACATCCTGCGCGCCGACAAGCTGGTGCTCACGCAGGACGCTGTGAACGCGATCCACGAGCGCTTCAAGAAAACCGAAGCTAAGGGAGCTGCGGCATGAGCGCGCTCAACAAGCATTACGACACCATCATCGCGCCGGTGATCACCGAGAAGGCCACGGTTCTGTCTGAACAGAACAAGGTTGTCTTCCGCGTGCCGCTCAGCGCGACCAAGAAAGACATCAAGGAAGCCGTTGAAAAACTGTTCAACGTCAAAGTGGGCGCGGTGAACACCATCGTCCGCAAAGGCAAGACCAAGTTTTTCCGTGGCGTCCCGGGCAAGCGTAGCGACCACAAGAACGCGGTCGTCACCCTGCTCGACGGTTATTCCATCGACGTGACGACGGGGCTCTGAGATGGCGCTTAAGACATTCAACCCGACCTCGCCGGGTCGCCGCCAGCTCGTGATCGTCGATCGCGGTGAGCTGCACAAAGGTAAGCCGGTCAAGGCGCTGACCGAAGGCCTGACCAAGTCCGGCGGCCGCAACAATGCCGGCCGCGTCACGGCGTTCCGTCACGGCGGCGGTCACAAGCGTACGTACCGGAAGATCGACTTCAAGCGCCGCAAGTGGGGCGTGGAAGCGACGGTCGAGCGGCTCGAGTACGATCCCAACCGCACCGCCTTCATCGCGTTGATCAAGTACGCTGACGGCGAGCTGGCCTACATCATCGCGCCGCAACGCCTGAAGGTTGGCGACACGGTCGTTGCTGGCGAGAAGGTCGACGTGAAGCCGGGCAATGCGATGCCGCTGAAGGCCATCCCGGTCGGCACGATCGTTCACAATATCGAGCTGAAGCCGCTCAAGGGCGCGCAAATGGCGCGCTCGGCCGGCACCTACGCTCAAGTCGTGGGCCGTGACGCGGGCTATGCCCAGATCCGCATGGCCTCGGGCGAAGTGCGCATGGTGCAGGACGTTTGCATGGCCACGATTGGCGCCGTGTCGAACCCCGACAACATGAACGAAGTCTGGGGCAAGGCCGGCCGCTCGAAGTGGCTCGGGCGCAAGCCGACGGTTCGTGGCGTCGCCATGAACCCGGTCGATCACCCGCACGGCGGCGGCGAAGGCAAGACCTCCGGCGGCCGTCACCCCGTTACGCCGTGGGGCAAGAAGACCCGCGGTCCGAAGACCCGCAAGACCAAGCCGTCGGATCGTCTGATCGTCCGTCGCCGTCACTCGAAGAAAGTGAGCTAACGAGATGCCGCGTTCAGTTTGGAAAGGCCCGTTCGTCGACGGTTATCTGCTCGCGAAGGCCGAGAAGGCTGCCGCCGGCGGCCGTCGTGAGCAGATCAAGACCTGGTCGCGCCGCTCCACCATCATGCCGCAATTCGTCGGCCTCACCTTCCAAGTTCACAACGGCAAGCAATTCACGCCGGTGCTGGTGAGTGAGGACATGGTCGGCCACAAGCTCGGCGAATTCGCGCCGACGCGGAACTATTTCGGCCACGGCGCCGATAAGAAGGCCAAGAGGAAGTAAGATGAGCAAGCCCAAGGCTCCTCCGAAGCAGGCCTCGAACGAGTCGCGCGCAGTTCTGCGCACGCTTCGTATCAGCCCGCAAAAGCTCAATCTGGTCGCGCAGTCGATCCGTGGTCTGAGCGCTGAGAAGGCGGTGAACGAACTGCGTTTCTCGCAAAAGCGCATCGCCAAGGACGTGCTGAAGTGCCTGAAATCGGCAATCGACAACGCTGAAAACAATCACGGCCTCGATGTCGACGGTCTCGTGGTCGCCCAGGCGCATGTCGGCAAGAACATCACCATGAAGCGTATGCACGCCCGCGCTCGCGGCCGCGGCGTCCGCATCGAAAAGATGTTCTCCCAACTCACCATCGTGCTTCGTGACACCACGAAGCAGCCCGAAACCGCTGAGGCCGCGTAATGGGTCAGAAAGTCAATCCGATCGGTCTGCGCCTCGGCGTCAACCGCACGTGGGATTCGCGTTGGTACGCCAACACGAAGGACTACGCGCGCCTGCTGCACGAAGACCTCAAGATCC
Organism: Vitreimonas sp.; assembly: GCF_036392335.1. Classification (NCBI taxonomy): domain Bacteria; kingdom Pseudomonadati; phylum Pseudomonadota; class Alphaproteobacteria; order Hyphomonadales; family Hyphomonadaceae; genus Vitreimonas; species Vitreimonas sp. Next base: position 106,195 of record NZ_DASVYD010000014.1, on the reverse strand, counting down.
GCCAGTTCGTCCGCGAAAAGCTGAAGGCGGCCGGTATCTCGAAGATCATCATCGAGCGCCCGCTGAAGAAGTGCCGCGTCACCGTTCACACCGCCAAGCCGGGCGTCGTGATCGGCAAGAAGGGCGCCGACATCGAAAAGCTCCGCAAGGAGCTCTCGAAGATGGCGCCGGGCGCGGAGGTTCACCTGAACCTCGTCGAAGTCCGCAAGCCGGAGACCGATGCGAACCTGGTCGCTGAAGGCGTGGCCCAACAACTCGAGCGCCGTGTTGCGTTCCGCCGCGCCATGAAGCGCGCGATGCAATCGGCCATGCGCTTGGGCGCGCAAGGCATTCGTATCAATGTTTCGGGCCGTCTGGGCGGCGCGGAAATCGCGCGCATGGAATGGTACCGTGAAGGCCGCGTGCCGCTGCACACGCTGCGCGCCGATGTCGATTACGGTTTCACCGAAGCCGACACGGCCTACGGCAAGATCGGCGTGAAGGTTTGGATCTTCAAAGGCGAGATCCTCGAGCACGATCCGATGGCGCAAGACAAGCGCGCCCTGGAAACCGGCGAAAGCCGTGAGCGTCGTGATCGTGATGACCGCGGCCCGCGTGCGCCGCGTGAAGATCGTCCGGGCGCCGATCGCCCGCGTCGCGGCCGTCGTCCGCCGCGCGGCGGCGAAGACGCCGCTTCGGATTCGGAAGGCTAACCCGTCATGATGCAGCCTAAGAAAACCAAGTTCCGCCGCGCCCACAAGGGCCGGATCAAAGGGAACACCAAGGGCGGCGCCGCTCTCAACTTTGGCCAATTCGGCCTGAAGGCGCTTGAGCCGAACCGCGTGAATGCGCGCGAGATCGAAGCGGCCCGCCGCGCGATCACGCGTGAGATGAAGCGCCAAGGCCGCGTTTGGATCCGCATCTTCCCGGACGTGCCGGTGTCGAAGAAGCCGGTCGAAGTCCGAATGGGTTCGGGTAAGGGTGCGCCGGAATTCTGGGCCGCGCGCGTCGCGCCTGGCCGGATCATGTTCGAAATCGACGGCGTGCCGGAAGCGGTCGCCCGTGAATCGCTGCGCCTGGGCGCGGCGAAGCTTTCGGTTCGCACGAAGATCGTCGCGCGGATGGAGGGTCTCTAATGGCTGACGCCGATATCAAATCCGTCCGTGAGATGGACTCCGCCCGTCTGAAGGAAGAGCTGGGCAAGCTGAAGAAGGAGCAGTTCAACCTGCGCTTCCAGCAAGCCACGGGTCAGCTCGAAAAGGTTTCGCGTATGCGCGAAGTTCGCCGTGCGATCGCGCGCGTGCAAACCGTGCTGCGTGAGAAGTCACCGAAAGCGAAAGTTTAAGCCATGCCACGTCGCGTGATGCAGGGAACGATTGTGAGCGACAAGGGCGACAAGACTGTCGTCGTGCAGGTGGAACGCACCTATCTGCACCCGCTTCTCAAGAAGACGGTTCGTCGTTCGGCGAAGTTCCACGCCCATGACGAAGCCAACGCCTACAAGGCTGGTGAAGTCGTCACCATTCAAGAATGCCCGCCCAAGTCCAAGCTTAAGCGCTGGGAAGTGGTCGGCCGCGTCGGAGCGTAAGCCATGATCCAGATGCAAACCAATCTGGACGTCGCCGACAACAGCGGCGCCAAGCGCGTGATGTGCATCAAGGTGCTGGGCGGCTCCAAGCGCCGTTACGCCACCGTGGGCGACATCATCGTCGTGTCCGTGAAGGAAGCGATGCCGCGCGGCCGGGTCAAGAAGGGCGATGTGCGTAAGGCGATCGTCGTGCGGGTGTCGAAGGACATCAAGCGCAAGGATGGCTCGACCATTCGCTTCGACTCGAACGCCGCGGTGCTGATCAACAACCAAGGCGAGCCGATCGGCACGCGTATCTTCGGACCGGTGCCGCGCGAGCTGCGCGCGAAGAACCAGATGAAGATCATCTCGCTCGCCCCGGAGGTGCTCTAATGGCCGCTCGTATTAAGAAGGACGACACCGTCGTCGTGCTCGCCGGCAAGGACAAGGGCCGCACCGGCAAGGTGTTGAAGGTTCTTACCGAAGAGAACCGTGTCGTTGTCGAGGGCGTGAACATGGCCAAGCGCCATACCGCGCCGAGCGTTGCGCATCCCCAAGGCGGCGTGATCGCCAAGGAAGCGCCGCTTCACATTTCGAACGTCGCGCTGCGCGACCCGCAAACGGGCAAGGCGACGCGCGTTGGTTTCAAGTTCGTGGGCGAGGGCGCCCAGCGCCGCAAAGTCCGCGTCGCGAAGGGTTCTGGAGTGCAGATCGATGTCTGAGGCTTACGAGCCGCGGCTGAAGACTCGTTACAAGAACGAGATCAAGAAGAGCCTGCGCGAACAGTTCAACTACACGAACGAGATGCAGATCCCGCGTCTCGACAAGATCGTGATCAATATGGGCGTTGGCGAAGCCACGGCCGATTCGAAGAAGCTCACTTCGGCGATCCAAGCGCTGACGGCGATCTCGGGTCAAAAGCCGGTGCCGACCAAGGCGCGCAAATCGATCGCGGCGTTCAAGCTTCGTGAAGGCATGAATGTCGGCGCGAAGGTCACGCTGCGCAAGGACCGCATGTACGAGTTCCTCGACCGCCTGGTGACGATTGCGTTGCCGCGCGTGAAGGACTTCCGCGGCCTGAACGGCAAGAGCTTCGACGGCCGCGGCAATTACGCCATGGGCGTCAAGGAACACATCGTGTTCCCGGAAATCAACTACGACCAGATCGACCAAATCTGGGGCATGGACATCATCGTCTGCACCACCGCGCGCACCGATGCCGAGGCCAAGGCCCTGCTGAAAGAATTCGATTTCCCGTTCCGGAACTGATCGGCGCGAGCTGATCCACCCCAGAACGCATCGGGAGAGAGTGAAAGAGTATGGCGAAGACAAGCTCTATCGAACGCAACAAGAAGCGTGAACGCTTGGCGAAAAAGTACGCCGCGCGCCGCGCCAAGCTGCGTGCGGCCGCGCTGAACGAAGACCTTCCTCTGGAAGAACGCTTCGACGCGCGTCTGAAGCTGGCGCAGCTGCCGCGCAATTCCGCGCCGTCGCGCGTGCGCAATCGTTGCGAACTGACGGGCCGTCCGCGTGCGTTCTACCGCAAGCTGAAACTGTCGCGTATCGCGCTCCGTGAGCTGGCCTCGAGCGGCCAGATCCCGGGCATGGTCAAGTCGAGCTGGTAAGGGGAGGGATCATATGAATCTGAACGATCCCGTCGGCGATCTCATCACCCGCATCCGCAATGCGCAGATGCGCGGCCGCTCCAAGCTGCTGTCGCCCGCTTCGACGCTGCGCGTGCGCGTGCTCAACGTGCTGAAGGACGAAGGCTACATCCGCGATTTCCGTGAGGTCGAGAACAACGGCCACAAGGAACTCGAGATCGAGCTGAAGTATTTCGAAGGCGCGCCGGCGATCCACGAGATCCAGCGCGTGTCGAAGCCGGGCCGCCGCGTCTATTCCTCAATCAAGGACCTGCGCCTGGTGCGCAACGGTCTTGGCATCTCGATCCTCTCCACGCCGAAGGGCGTGATGAGCGACAACGCCGCGCGCGACGCCAATGTCGGCGGCGAAATCCTCTGCGAGGTCTACTAATGTCCCGCCTCGGCAAGAAACCGATCCCCGCCCCGAATGGCGTCACCGTCACGGTGAAGGGCCAAGAGGTGAGCGTGAAGGGCCCGAAGGGCACGCTGAATTTCCGCGCGCACGACGATGTCGAAGTCGCGTTCGGCAATGGCGAGCTCACGGTGAAGCCGCGCCACGAGACCCCGCGCGCCCGCGCGCTGTGGGGCACGACGCGCGCTGTGCTGGCCAACAACGTGAAGGGCGTTTCCGAGGGTTTCGAAAAGAATCTGGAAATGACCGGCGTTGGTTATCGTGCGGCGATGCAGGGCAAGAACCTGCAAATGCAGCTCGGCTACAGCCACGAGATCATCTACCAGGCGCCGGAAGGCATTACGCTGGCGACGCCGAAGCCGACCGAAATCAAGGTCAGCGGCATCGACCCGCAAGCTGTCGGCCAGGCCGCCGCCGAAATCCGTTCCTACCGTCCGCCGGAGCCCTACAAGGGCAAGGGCGTGCGCTATGTCGGCGAACGTATTCGCCGCAAGGAAGGCAAGAAGAAGTAAGCCATGCGCAAGCTTGATCCATCGGCCCGCCGGGCCCAACGCAACCGTTCGCGGCTCAAGAAGCTGGCTGGCGAAGGCCGCCTGCGCCTTTCCGTGTTTCGTTCATCGAAGCACATTTCGGCGCAGCTCATCGATGACGAGAAGGGCGTGACCGTCGCGTCCGCCTCGACGCTAGACGAAGCTTTCAAGAAGTCCGGCAAGAAGAGCTCGGACAAGGAAGGCGCCGCCGCCATTGGCAAGCTGATCGCCGAACGCGCCCTTGCCGCTGGCAAGAAGAGCGTCGTGTTCGATCGCGGCCGCTTTGTGTTTCATGGCCGCGTGAAAGCGCTGGCCGACGCCGCCCGTGAGGGCGGTCTCGAGTTCTGAGGAAGAAGCGATGACCGACGAAACCGCAGGCGGCCCGCCGGCCGACGCCACAGGTTCCGAGCAACGTCCGCGCGGCCAGCGCCGCGGCGGCGCTGGCGGCGGCCGTGGTCCTGGTGGCCCGGGCGGCAATCGCGGCCCGCGCCGCGACGACCGCAATCGCAACGCCGCGCCTGAAGAGCGGGCGGAAGGCGAACTGGTCGACAAGCTGGTCGCCATCAACCGCGTCGCCAAGGTGGTGAAGGGCGGTAAGAATTTCGCGTTCGCCGCGCTCGTCGTGGTGGGCGACAAGAAAGGCCGCGTCGGCTTTGGCCACGGCAAGGCGCGCGAAGTGCCGGAAGCCATCCGCAAGGCGACCGAAGAAGCCAAGAAGACGATGATCCGCGTGCCGCTGCGCGAAGGCCGCACGCTGCATCATGACGGCGACGGCCGTTGGGGCGCTGGCAAGGTGATGCTGCGTGCAGCGCCGGCCGGTAAGGGCCTCATCGCCGGCGGCCCGATGCGCGCCGTGCTCGAAGTGCTGGGCGTGTCGGACGTGGTCGCCAAGTCGAAGGGTTCGTCGAACCCGTACAACATGGTGCGCGCGACGATCGACGCGTTGAAAAACCAAACCTCGCCGCGTCAGGTTGCGAACCGTCGTGGCCTGAAGGTGTCGGACGTGGTCGCCCGTCGTAAGGACGGCGCGAGCATGGGCGACGTGCCGGCGGAGGGCTGATAAATGGCTGCGAAGAAAACCATCAAGGTGCGCCGCATCGGCAGCCCCATCCGCCGTGAAGGCGATCAACGCGCGACGCTGCTGGGTCTCGGCCTGAAGCGCGCGAACCAAGTGGTTGAGCTTGAGGACACGCCGTCGATCCACGGCATGATCCGCAAAGTGAACCATCTGGTCGAAATCGTAAAATAAGCGAATAGTGAGTAGGGAGTAGCGAATAGGGGAAGCCAGCGATCTTGGAGCCGTCAGCTCTCTTCGCACTTCGCCATTCGCTATTCGCCTCGGAGCGTAAGCGACATGAAACTCAACGAACTGGCCGATAATCCGGGCTCCACCAAGAAGCTGATGCGCGTCGGTCGCGGCGTCGGCTCGGGCAAGGGCAAGACGGGCGGACGCGGCGTGAAGGGGCAAAAGTCCCGCCGCGGCGTGTCGATCAATGGTTTCGAAGGCGGCCAGATGCCGCTTCACATGCGTATGCCGAAGCGCGGCTTCAACGCGCTCAACAGCAAGACGACGCAGTGGATCAATCTGGGCACGCTGCAAAACGCGATTGATAACAAGAAGATCGACGCGAAGAGCGAGATTACCGAAGACACGCTGGTCGAAGCCGGCGTGCTGCGCCGTAAGAAAGACGGCGTGCGCCTCCTTGCGCGCGGCGAGCTGAAAGCCAAAGTGAACATCACCGTTTCGGGCGCTTCGGCGGCGGCAATTGCTGCGGTCGAGAAGGCCGGCGGCAAGGTGACGCTGCTGAACCCGCCTACGGCGGACGAAGCAGCCGCCTAAGGTTCGCTCTCCGGACGGGGAGTATGCCGGCCTCGCCGGCTAAGATTCGGAGCAGCGCGCCCACATGGCATCAGCCGCAGAGCAACTCGCTCAAAACATCAACTTCGCGGCGTTCGCGAAGGCCACCGATCTCCAGAAGCGCATCTGGTACACGCTGATCGCGCTGATTGTTTATCGGGTCGGCACCTTCATCCCGATTCCGGGCATTGATCCCGCGGCGTTCGCCAATGCTTTCCAACAGCAGGCGGGCGGCATCCTCGGCATGTTCAACACGTTCTCCGGCGGCGCCGTGGAGCGGATGGCGATCTTCGCCCTGAACGTGATGCCTTACATCTCGGCTTCGATCATCGTTCAGCTGATGGCCACGTCGGTACCGTCGCTTGAGCGTTTGAAAAAAGAAGGCGAAGTCGGCCGCAAGCAGCTCAACCAATACACCCGCTATCTCACGCTGGTGCTGGCGATCGTGCAATCCTATGGCATCGCCATCGGCCTGCAATCGAGCGCGGGCGTGGTGACCAATCCGGGCTTGTTCTTCATCGCCTCCACGATGATCACGCTGACCGGCGGGACGATGTTCCTGATGTGGATCGGCGAGCAGGTGACGGCGCGCGGCGTCGGCAACGGCATCTCGCTCATCATCTTTGCAGGCATTGTCGCTGAAATGCCCCGCGTCGTGTTCCAAACGCTCGCGCTGGCGCGTACCGGCGACATCAATCCGTTCGCGATCTTCGCGATCCTGGCCGTCATGCTGGCGGTGATCGTGTTCGTGGTGTTCATCGAACGCTCGCTGCGCCGTCTGGTGGTGCAATATCCGAAGCGCCAGCAGGGCAATCGGATGTTCATGGGCGAGAGCTCGTTCTTGCCGCTGAAGATCAACACGGCCGGCGTGATCCCGCCGATCTTCGCCTCTTCTCTGCTCTTGCTGCCGACGACGATCGCCAGCTTCGCTGGGATGGGCGCGAATGCGCCGGAATGGCTGACGACGTTTGAGGCCTATTTCGGCTACGGCAAGATCGGCCACATGGCGCTTTACGCCATCGGCATCATCTTCTTCTGCTTTTTCTACACCTCGATTGTGTTCAACCCGGAAGAGACGGCGGACAATCTGCGCAAGTATGGCGGCTTCCTGCCGGGCATTCGGCCGGGCAAGAAAACGGCCGAATATCTGGACTACGTGCTGACGCGTCTCACCGTCATCGGCGCCGCCTACATCACGCTGGTCTGTTTGCTGCCGGAAATCCTGATCTCGTATTACGCGGTGCCGTTCTATCTCGGCGGCACGTCAATTCTGATCGTCATCTCGGTGACGCTCGACACTGTCGCGCAAATCCAATCGCACCTGGTCGCCCACCAATATGAAGGGTTGATCAAGAAGTCGAAACTGCGCGGCAGCGGGGGAGGAGTACTCAAGAAATGAACCTGATCCTGTTCGGCCCGCCTGCGGCCGGGAAGGGCACGCAGGCGAAGCGGCTCACGGCTGAGCGGGGCTTCGTTCAACTTTCGACCGGCGACATGCTGCGCGCGGCGCGCAAGTCGGGTTCAGAACTCGGGACCAAAGTTGCAGCGATCATGGATTCGGGTTCGCTCGTGTCCGATGAGATCGTGATCGCGCTGATCGAAGAAGCGCTGGCCAACAACAAGGGCGCGCCGGGTTTCATCTTTGACGGTTTCCCGCGCACGGTGGCGCAAGCCGAAGCGCTCGATGCAATGCTGGCCAGGCATGGCAAACAGATCGACCGCGTCATTCGTCTGGAAGTGGATTCGCAGCAGCTGATGGCGCGCATCGCCAAGCGCTTCGCAGAAGAAGGCCGCGCCGACGACAATCCCGAAGCGTACAAAGTGCGCCTCGATGCGTATTTCGCGCAGACCGCGCCGCTCGTGCCGTACTACGAGAAGCAAGGCAAGCTGACGGGCGTCGACGGCATGGCCGACGTCGAAACCGTGGCGCGCGCAATTGCCGGAACGCTCGATCGCGCTTAGCGTGTATCCCTCGTGGGGGATGCATGATGATAATGCGATGGCTTATCGCGGCGTTCTTTGTTGCCGCGTTCCAGAGCGTGGCTTCGGCGCAGCAACCTGCTGCCTTTGATCGGACCTCCACGCACGACATCGCGGCGTGCCGCAGCGCCGAGGACCAGCCGGTCTGCATTCTACGCGCGCTCGCGAATTTCCCAACGCATTCGCCGTACGCCGCTGATTGGCGTCTCGCTGGCGCGGAGGACGTGCTGCGTGCTTTGGGCGAGGCTGGGGTGGGGCGCGTAGGCGGGCAATACGCGCACATTCCATACGCGTCGACGCGCATGGTCTATGGTCATCTCGACGCCACAGACGCCGCGGTCGCGGCTGCGATCGTCGCCGATCGAAATGGCGCGACGCCTGCGGAAGCCCTGCAATTTGTGCGCGGCCGCGTCGGCGTCGAGACAATGGGTGGCGACCAGGGCGGCGCGGGCGCGCGCTGCATGCGCTTTAACGACATCTGGCGCGCCTACGGCACGGAGGCGGAGCGCGCGGCTCGTCCGCGCACGCCGCGGCCGAGTTTGGCATTGGCGCGCGCCGCCGTCGAAGCTTGCGAGGCGGAGAACGCCCCAACCGAGTCCGCCCATCCGCAGACGATGGCGCGTTTCTACATGCAACTCGACGACATTGACGCCGCGCGGCGCGTGATGGCGCGCTTTCCCGGCCCACCGATCTTGGCGCAATTGGAAACGGCCGTGCTGGTGCGCGACGTCGATGCAGCAATCCGCATCGCGGCCACGCCAATGAGTGCGTTGGAGCAACGGTGGCGGCCACGGTTCGCGACGCTCAGGGGTGAGATTGTGTCGCTCGCTGTCGATGATGGTCGTCCCGAAGTGATCGCGGCGATGGCTCGGATCGTCGTTGAGCGGCGCGATGAGGAAGGCGGCCCACTCACCGAGATTAGCGTTGCGCGCGCTTTGGATGCTCTGATGAGCGCAGGACGGCGCGAACAAGTCTTGCGCTATACGCAACAGCTCGATTCCGCCGGCAGAGATACAAGCAGCGTGCGCTCAATAGTCGCCGCGAGCGCTGCGGTTCATGGCTGGCTCCTGTTGGATCAATCCGCCAACGCGCGTGAACTCGCGGAGTTCTGGGTTCCGCGCGTGGCTGAACAATTTGCCAATGGCGGCGGCTGCGGCGGCGATCGGCCATTCTGCGCATCCGGCGCAGTGATGGAAATGTTCACAGAAATCGGCGACGTGGAGCGCGGCTGGGCGGCCACGGTGCGCGGATCTGCGATTGGATATCTCTCAACCGATTTCGCCAGAGGAAGAGGGGTGCAATATCTCGACGTGCACCTGGCGCACATTTCCTCCGAGCGCGGACGCGCGGAGTTTTTGCGCATGTGCGCCGAACTTGGTGGTTGGTCAGAACCGCGCGCCACTTGGTCGGAGACATGCGCGGAACGTCTCCTGACGCTGTCGCGCAATTCAAACGAGGCGAGAACACTTCGCGCCGCGACGTCGTCGGCGCTTCGTATTGCCGAGGTACGCGCGCGTATGGGTGATGCGTCGCGTACCGATCGCATGTTGGAGCAAGCGTTCGTTGAACTGGCGCGAGGCCCAAACTTGCCGCTGGATACGCGCGAACGTGCGTCGTTGCTGGAGATCGCGATATTTCAGCTTGAGCGCGCAGGGCGTCTCTAAAAGAAAAAACCCGTCTCGCTCCGGGGGTAGCGAGACGGGCTTGCGCACATCCAGACGAGGGTGAGAAGGGACGCGCGGCTTGAGCTTTTAGGCGGCGGCGCGGACCGGGCCGGTGAGGCGGCCGATCCATTCGCTGAAGCCGTCGACCCAGCCGTTCAGCAGCTGCTTCAAGCCGCCTTCGGCGATCTCGCCATTCACCACCTGGCCTTCCTGGAAGCTGATGTAGATTTCCGGGTTGGCGATGACGTGCAGGCCGATCGCGCCAGCGACGCTGCGGAGCTGCGATTGCGCCGCGGCGGTGCCGACCGCGCCCAGGGTCGCGCCGATGATGGCGGCAGGCTTGCCGGCCCAGGAATTCTTGCCCCAGGGGCGGCTGCCCCATTCGATCGCGTTTTTCAGCGCGGCCGAGAAGGTGCGGTTGAATTCCGGGGTGACGAGGAGAACCGCGTCAGCCGCTTCGATCTCGCGCTTGAAGCGCTGAACCGGGGCGGGGAGGTCGCCTTCGAGGTCCTGATTATAGAGCGGCAGATCGCCGATCTCGACGAAATGGAACTGGAGCTTCGGGCGGGCGAGCTTGCCCAGCGCCTCGGCGAAGAGACGATTGACGGAGTCCTTGCGGAGGCTGCCGACGATAACTGCGACTTTGGTGGTCATTTTCTGATCCCCTGGTATTAAAAGGTGACCAGGGCTATATGAGTGCCTGCAGATACCCGACAAGAAGGCACCAAAATGTCACCCGGTAACACCCATGTCCCCGACCCGGCCTCCGCCGATTGCCGGCTGGTCAGCGAGATCCTGTCGCGGGTAGGGGACAAATGGACCGTGCTGATCATCATGATGCTCGGCCACGGCCCGAAAAGGTTTAACGAAATCAAGCGCGGCATTAATGGCATCTCGCAGCGTATGCTGACGCTCACGCTGCGCGGTCTGGAGCGGGACGGTATTGTGCGCCGTACGGTGACGCCGAGTATCCCGCCGCGCGTGGATTACGAGCTGACCGACCTTGGAAAAGACCTGTTGATCCCGGTCGCCGCGCTCGGCGATTGGGCGATGCGCCACCAGCCTTGCATTATGGCGGCGCGCACCCGATTTGACGCTGCTGCGGATGCCGATCCGCCGCAGGAAAAGCGCGTTTCCGCTGGTTGACGCGGCATTTCGCCCCGCTATAACCACGCCCTTCGCGAACACTGAACCGCGATGTCCCCGGATCAAACGATCCGGCGGCGTCGCGCCTATTGCGTTTTGGAGCCCTGCCACATGGCACGTATCGCCGGCGTAAACATTCCGACCCAGAAGCGCGTGGTTATCGCGCTCCAATACATCCATGGGATCGGCGGTCACTACGCCAAGGAAATCTGCGACAAGGTCGGCATCACGCCGGAACGTCGCGTCAGCGAATTGACGGACGCAGAAGTGCTCCAAATCCGCGAAACCATTGACCGCGACTACACAGTGGAGGGTGACCTTCGCCGCGAGACCGCGACCAACATCAAGCGCTTGATGGACCTGGCCTGCTATCGTGGCCTGCGTCATCGCCGCGGCCTTCCGGTCCGTGGTCAGCGCACGCACACGAACGCGCGTACGCGCAAAGGTCCGGCGAAACCGATCGCCGGCAAGAAGCAAGCGACCAAGAAGTAAGGACACGCCGCAATGGCTAAGGAAGCAACGCGCGTTAAGAAGCGTGAGCGTAAGAACATCGTCACGGGCGTCGCGCACGTGAACGCCTCGTTCAACAACACGATGATCACGATCGCCGACGCGCAAGGCAACACGATCTCGTGGTCGAGCGCCGGCACGATGGGCTTTAAGGGCTCGCGTAAGTCGACGCCGTACGCCGCGCAGGTCGCCGCAGAAGATGCGGGCCGCAAGGCGATGGAGCACGGCATGCGCACGCTCGAAGTGAACGTGTCGGGTCCGGGCTCGGGCCGCGAAAGCGCGCTGCGCGCTCTGCAGGCCGTGGGCTTCACCGTGACGTCGATCCGCGACGTAACGCCGATCCCGCACAACGGCTGCCGTCCGCCGAAGCGTCGTCGCGTCTAATTAGACTCAGTCGGGTTGCGCGCGTTGTTCGCGAGCGCCTGTTGATTGGAAAACCATGAGCATGATGTCGATTGAAAAGAATTGGCTCGAGCTGATCCGGCCGAAGAAGCCGGTGATCGAGCATTCGTACGACGCTGCGCGCCGTGCGATCCTGATCGCCGAGCCGCTTGAGCGCGGCTTCGGCATGACGCTGGGCAACGCGCTGCGCCGGGTTCTGCTCTCGTCGCTGCAGGGCGCTGCGATCACGTCGGTGCAAATCGACGGCGTGGTGCACGAATTCAGCTCGATCCAAGGTGTGCGCGAAGACGTCACCGACATCGTGCTGAACCTGAAGCAAACCGCGATCCGTATGCGCGGCGAAGGCCCCAAGCGCGTCATGCTGACGAAAACGGGCCCGGGCGAAGTGAAGGCCGGCGACATTCAGACGGTTTCCGACATGGAAATCCTGAACCCCGACCATGTCATCTGCACACTCGATGACGGCGCTTCGATCCGCATGGAACTGACGATCAACAACGGCAAGGGCTACGTCCCGGCCGAGAAGAATCGTCCCGATGACGCCCCGATCGGCCTCATCGCGATCGACTCGATCTACTCGCCGGTGAAGCGCGTCGCCTATCGCGTGGAAAACACCCGCGAAGGCCAAGTGCTCGATTACGATAAGCTGATCATCGAAGTCGAAACCAACGGCGCCATTCGTCCGGAAGATGCGATCGCGTACGCCGCGCGCATCCTGCAGGACCAGCTGCAAGTCTTCATCACCTTCGAAGAGCCGAAGGCGAAGAAGGAAGGCGGCGAGAAGCCGGATCTGCCGTTCAATCCGGCGCTGCTGAAGAAGGTCGACGAGCTCGAACTTTCGGTGCGTTCGGCGAATTGCTTGAAGAACGACAACATCGTTTACATCGGCGACCTGATCCAGAAGTCGGAAGCGGAAATGCTCCGCACCCCGAACTTCGGCCGCAAGTCGCTGAACGAGATCAAGGAAGTGCTGGCGTCGATGGGCCTGCACCTCGGTATGGCGGTCGAGAATTGGCCGCCGGACAATATTGAAGATCTCGCCAAGAAGTACGAAGACCAAATCTAACGGAGAGCCGGGGCTGACCCGGCGAGGAAAAGACAATGCGTCACGGTTCAGGACATAAGAAGCTCGGCCGCACGGCCAGCCACCGTCAGGCGATGTTCGCCAATATGGCGGCCGCTCTGGTGAAGCACGAACAGATCGTGACGACGCTGCCGAAGGCGAAGGCGCTTCGCCCGGTGGTCGAGCGTCTGGTCACGCTGGCGAAGAAGGGCGATCTGGGCGCGCGCCGCCTGGTGCTCTCGCGCATGCGCGACGAAACCCAAACCAAGAAGCTCTTCGACACGCTCGCGCCGCGCTACAAGGCGCGCGCCGGCGGCTATACGCGCGTGCTGAAGGCGGGCTTCCGCTATGGCGACAACGCTCCGCTCGCGGTGATCGAGTTCGTGGATCGCGATGAAAGCGCCCGCGGCCAAGACAGCGGCCCGCGTCCGGAAGCGATCTACACCGACGAAGGCTGATCGCAGCACTGGTCTTTGACTTTTGAACGGGTCGCCTCGTCGGCGGCCCGTTTTCGTTTGACGACATACTTATCAAAATATAGAAATATTGTCGGTCGGGGTAAGGAGATCGTCATGTCAGATTTGTATCGCCCGAAAGGGCTTTCCAGCGCCGTCACCTACGTCGATCCCAAGGCGGCGTTTCGATGGTTGGAGGAGGCGTTCGGTTTTGAGCCGCTGATGGTGATTCTCGATGAGAATGAGAACATCGCCCATTCGGAGATGAAATACGGCGACAGCGTCGTCATGGTCGGCAATGAATGGAGCGCCGATCACAAGAGCCCCAAATCGATGGGCGGCAAGAATACGCAGAGCGTGCATGTGCAGTTGGCGCGCGGCGCCGACATCGACGCGCATTGCGAGCATGCGCGGAAAGCCGGCGCCGAGATTATTCAGGAACCCAGTACGCAATTCTACGGCGACCGCACTTATCGCGCCCGCGATCCCGAAGGCCACATCTGGACCTTCGGCGTCACGGTGCAGGAAATGTCGCCCGCCGAATGGGACAAGGCCGCGGGCGGCGGCTTGAAGACGCAAACCCGTCTATGAGCGCCAAACGCAATGTCGATTCAACGCTCGCCGCGCTGGCGGACCCAGCGCGGCGGCGGGTGGTCGAGCTGCTGGGCGAGCGCCCGCGCCGCGCAGGCGAGCTGGCGGATGCGCTGAAGCTGCCCGCGCCGGCAATGAGCCGGCATCTGCGGGCGTTGAAGCAAAGCGGCTTGGTCGAGGAAACGCACCCTGAGTTCGACGCGCGCGTGCGCATCTATACGCTGAAGGCGGGCGCGATGAACGAGCTCAAGAAATGGATCGCCGACACCGAACGGCTTTGGATGGATCAGCTCTCGGCGTTCAAGGCGCATATTGAGAAGAAGCGGAAGTGAGCGCCGTCATCGTCTCGCTGCGTGTGAAGGCCACGCCGGACGACGCGTTTGCCGTTTTCACGCAGGAGATCGGGCTTTGGTGGCGGCCGAACGGGCTCTTCCAGCTCACGCCCCGGGGCGACGGCGTGCTGAGTTTTGAAAATCAGGAACGGCTGATTACGACGCTGCCGAATGGAAAAGTGTTCGAGATCGGCCGGGTGAGCGCGTGGGCGCCTGGAGAGATGCTGGCTTTCACCTGGCGCCAGGCGACGTTTGCCCCGGAGCAGGAAACTACGGTTACGATACGCTTCGAACCTGTCGGCGCGGAGACGCGCGTCACCGTTGAACATCGCGGCTGGGCTTCGATCCCCCAGGACCACGTCGCCCGTCATGGCTTTCCTTTAATGGTGTTTCAGCAGCGCCAGGCCGAGCATTGGCGCGCCTTGCTCGCAAGCCTCGGCGCCCGTCTGCCCACGGTCTGAACTTCGCCACGTTTCGGCCATGCGGCGGGGCATGATCCGCTCCGCAAAACGAGGCTGAGTCATGAAAATCACCCGGGCGGGTTTGCTCAAAGCGTCTCCCTTCATCGCGCTGGTTGCCGGTTTCGCCGGCGGCGCCTTGGCTATAGCGCCGATCGCTTCGGAGACGTTTCAGGCGCCGGCGCAGCAGCAAGCCGGCGAGCCCTCTCTGCAGCTGGTGCAGGCGGAACCGCTGGTGCGCGCCGCGCCCAGCAGTCGTGGCGAAGTGCAGCTTTCCTTTGCCCCGGTAGTGACCCGCGCCAGCCCGGCTGTCGTCAACGTCTATGCGCAACGTGTACGCCGGGCGATGGCGCGCGATCCGTTCTTCGGACGCTTCAGCGCGCCGCGCGTGGAGCAATCTTTGGGCTCCGGCGTGATCGTCCGCAACGACGGCATCATCGTCACCAACAATCACGTCATCGAAGGCGCGCAATCGCTGAAGGTCGTCATGGCCGACCGGCGCGAGTTTGACGCCGAATTGCTGCTGGCCGATCCACGAGTCGATCTGGCGGTCCTGCGCATCAATACCGGGGGCGAGCGCATGCCGACGCTGCCGTTCGCCGACACGCAAAACGGCTTGCAGGTGGGTGATCTCGTGCTTGCGATCGGCAACCCCTATGGCCTCGAACAGACCGTCACGAGCGGCATCATCTCCGCGCTGGCGCGCACTGATGTCGGCATTTCCGACTATGCCTTCTTCATCCAGACCGACGCCGCCATCAATCGCGGCAATTCGGGCGGCGCGTTGGTGGACATGAGCGGCGCACTCGTGGGCATCAATAGCGCGATCTTCTCGGAGACCGGCGGCTCCAACGGGATAGGGTTCGCCATTCCCTCCGAGATGGTGCGGCGCGTGGTGGAATCCGCCGTGGCGGGCGGCACGAGTGTGGTGCGGCCTTGGTTGGGCGCGCGCTTGCAGAACATGACGCAGGAGCTTGCGCGCTCGATGGGTCTGCCGCGCCCGGAAGGGGTGTTGGTGACGGAGCTCTACCCGCGTTCGGCCGGTGAACGCGCGGGCCTGCGCAATGGCGACGTGATCTTGACCGTGGCCGGCGCGCAGGTGCGCGATGACGCGGCCGTGCGCTATCAATTCGCCACGCAGCGTCCGGGCGCACGCGTGCCGCTGACCGTGCTGCGCGACGGCCGCCAGGTTGAACTCACGGCCAACGCCGAAGAACCGCCGGGCGGCGCGCCTGATCCACGCGAGCTGACGGGCCGCCATCCGCTCTCGGGCGCGCGCGTGGTGACGCTGACGCCGGCGACGGCCGAAGCCTCCGGGCTCGACCCGTTCGCCGACGGCGTCTTCATCCAGGCGCTGGATCGCGGCGGCGTGGCCGCGCGGCTTGGGTTCCGGCCGGGCGACATCATTGATGAGATCAATGGTCAGCCGATCCGCGACGCCGCCCAACTCGACCGCGCCATGGCGCAGGGCCGCGGCTGGGTGATCGGCCTGGAGCGTAACGGCCAACGGGCGACGATCCGGTTCTAAGGCTGGGTCGGGGGCAAAAGCACGCCAGCATTGGCGTCGGCTGCCGCGAAGCCTCATATTGGCGGCGATGTCTGATTTGTTCGCCGCCGCCGGCCTCGACCAGGGCGCGCCTACGCCGCTAGCGGAGCGCTTGCGCCCGCGCAGGCTGAGCGAAGTCGTCGGCCAGGATCATCTGCTGAAGGCCGAGGGACCGATCGGTCGCATGGTCGGGCAGAAACGGCTGGCGTCCATGATCCTGTGGGGGCCGCCAGGCGTCGGCAAGACCACGATTGCACGGCTGCTCGCGGAAGAGACCGGCCTGGAGTTTCAACAGATCAGCGCGGTGTTCTCCGGCGTGGCCGATCTGAAGAAGGCGTTTGAGACGGCGCGAGGCCGCCGCGCCTCCGGCAAATCCACATTGCTGTTCGTGGACGAAATCCATCGCTTCAATCGGGCGCAGCAGGACGGCTTCTTGCCTTACGTGGAGCAGGGCGTGGTGACGCTGGTGGGCGCCACGACCGAGAACCCGAGCTTCGAGATCAACGCGGCCTTGCTCTCACGCTCGCAGGTGTTCGTGCTGAAGCGGTTAGATGGCGATGCGTTGGAGCTGCTGTTGCAGCGCGCCGAAGCTCTGCTCGGCAAGAAGCTGCCGCTCACCGACGACGCGCGCATCGCCTTCACCAATCTCGCCGATGGCGATGGGCGCTACATGCTGACGCTGGCGGAGGAATTGTTCGCGCTGAAGACGGTTCAGCCGCTCGATGCGAAAGCCTTGGGCGAATTGCTGCAGAAGCGCGCCCCCGCCTACGACAAGGATCGCGAGGAGCATTACAATCTCATCTCCGCGCTGCACAAAAGCATACGCGGCTCCGATCCGGACGCGGCGCTTTATTGGCTGGCGCGCATGGTCGATGGCGGCGAGGATTTGCTGTTTATCGCGCGCCGGTTGGTACGCGCTGCGGCGGAGGATATTGGGCTCGCTGATCCGACTGCGCTGCTGATCGCCAACGCCGCGAAGGACGCGGTGCACTTCATTGGCCCGCCGGAAGCGGAGCTCCATTTGGCGCAAGCCGTGATCCATTTGGCGACCGCGCCGAAATCCAACGCGGCGTACACGGCGTGGAAGCAGGCGAAAGCGGCGGCGCAGGAGACGGGGGCGCTCGGACCGCCCATGCATATTCGCAATGCGCCGACAAAGCTGATGAAGGATCTGGGATACGGTTCTGGCTATGCTTACGACCACGATGCCGAGGGCGGCTTCTCGGGTCAGAATTACTTCCCGGACGAGATGAAACGGCGCGTGTTTTACCAGCCGGAGGGGCGCGGTCGCGAAGGGGCGATCAAGGAGCGGCTGGAGCATCGGGCAAAAATTCGCGCGGAGCGAAAATCGTGAGCCCCGCCCAAGCGCTGGCGCGTCACATCAATGCCGCAAGAAACATTGTGGTTTTCACCGGCGCGGGCATTTCAACGGAAAGCGGCATTCCAGATTTCCGCAGCCCGGGCGGCGTCTGGAGCAAGATGAAGCCCATCATGTTTCAGGATTTCGTTCGCTCCCGCGACGCGCGCCGCGAAGCTTGGACGCGTGTGTTCAATCGCACTGCGGGATGGACAGGCGCGCAGCCGAATGCGGGGCATTACGCGGTCACCGCGCTGCTGAAGGCCGGCAAGGTGAAATCAATCATCACGCAGAACGTCGACAATCTGCATCAGGATTCCGGCGCGCCGGAGGACGATGTGATCGAGGTGCATGGCAACGCGTCCTACGCCAAGTGTCTCGATTGCGCGCAGCGCTATGAGCTAGAGCCGCTCGAGCCGCGTTGGCGGGCGGACGAGGAGATCACCTGCACGCTGTGCAATGGCTTGCTGAAGACGGCGACGATTTCGTTCGGTCAGCCCATGCCCGAAGAGCAGATGGCGCGCGCGACCTGGCATGCGGAGCGCTGCGATCTGTTTTTGGTGCTGGGGTCGTCGCTCGTGGTGTTTCCGGCCGCTGGCTTGCCGCTCGTGGCTAAGGAGGCCGGCGCGATACTGGCGATCGTGAACCGCGAACCCACGGATTTCGATCGCATCGCGGACCTGTCGCTGCAGGAGGAGATCGGGCCGCTGCTCACAGAGACATTGGCGTTGCTGGAATGAGCAAGGAGGCTTGAGATGGCGCGCGAAATGACGCTGGTTGAGAACGTCAATCACCCGGGTAAGACCGAGCGCGTCGATGCCGTGAAATATGCCGCTACGCGCGCGGCCATGCTCAGAGTACTGCCGAAAAAACCGCCGGGCATGACGCAGCACGAAATGATGACGGCCATGCGTAATGCGCTCTCCTTGGAGACGTTCCCTGGAACCACCACGACTTGGTGGACAAAAACCGTACAGCTCGATCTGGAAGCCAAAGGCTTTGTGGTGCGTGACCCGACGAAGCCATTGCGGTGGCGCCGCGCGTGATTCTCTCTCCGGCCGACATCGAGTACGCGCGATCGCTTCTTATCCATGAAGACGCGCAGGTGCTTGCCTTCAACAAACCCTCCGGCTTGGCGGTGCAGGGTGGCTCGGGGGTTGCGCGCAGTCTGGAAGCCTTGCTTGGCGCCTTCGCCAAATCGAACGGCAAACGTCCGCGCTTGGTGCATCGGCTCGACCGTGAAACCTCCGGCGTGATCGTGGCGGCGCGGACCAAGCCCGCCGCGGCGTTTCTGTCGGCGGCGTTCGCTGGGCGTGATGCGCAAAAGACCTATCTCGCCATCGTTTGCGGCGGCGCGCCGGAGCCGGCGGAGGGCGAGATCAATCTGGCGCTGAAGAAATCCTCGCGCCGCGGGCTCGACATCATGGAGGTCGCGCGCGACGGCCAAAGCGCGCTGACGCGCTACCGCACCCTGGTGGCGACACCGGCGGCGGCGCTGGTGGAACTGCGTCCCGAGACCGGCCGCATGCACCAGCTGCGCGCGCATCTGGCGGCCATCGGCCGGCCGATTGCGGGGGACGGCAAATACGGCGGCCTGTTTAGCGTCGGCGGGGTCGAAATCCCGGGTCTCATGCTTCATGCGGCGGCGCTCGATATTCCGCATCCAGCGGGTGGGCGCCGGCTTTTCGAGGCGCCGACGCCCGCGGCGTTCCAGATTGCGCTCAAATCACTTGGGCTTGAGCAGGCGCGTAGCTGATCTAGCTGCTAGGCTGGCGGGGAGGGATTCCAGCAAGGACTAGGCCCATGCTTAAACACGTGCTGATTGTCGGAGCGCTCGCGGCGCTCGCCGGCTGCGCATCGACGCCGACCTACACGCCCGCCGCCCGCAGCGGCGGCGCCGGCTATTCGGAAACGGCGATCGAGTCGAACCGCTATTTCGTGACGTATCGCGCCCCGGGCGCGGCGGATGCGGCGCTGGTGCAGGATTATGCGCTGCTGCGCGCGGCGGAGCTGACGCTGCAGAACGGGCGCGACTGGTTCTGGGTCGATCGCCGCACGCTGGACGAAGATGCGACACGTCGTTCGGGGCCGAGCGTGGGCGTCGGCATTGGCGCGGGCTCCTGGGGCGGACGTAGCGGCGGCGGCGTAAGTGTTGGTGTAAACGTGCCGATCGGCGGCACGGCCGGCCAACGCGCGCAATCGGCGACGCTGGAAGTGCGCTTCGGCGAAGGCGTGAAGCCGGATGACCCGAATGCGTATGACGCGCGCGCGGTGGCGGCGAACATCCGCGCACGGCTCGCGCCCGCGCGATGATGCAAGTGCTGCTCGTGGCCCTGGGCGGGGCGCTGGGATCGGTGGCGCGCTACGGCGTGGGCTTTGCGGCCGCGCGCTGGATGGGCTTGGGTTTTCCGTGGGGAACGCTCACGGTTAACATCGTCGGCGGCTTCGCCATGGGCCTGCTGGCCGCGCGTATCGGGCCCGAGCAGGAGAACCTGCGTTTGCTCCTCGGCGTCGGCATTCTGGGCGGCTTCACCACGTTTTCGGCGTTTTCGCTGGAGACGGTGCGGCTTATGGAGCAGGGACCAACGCCAGCCATGCTCTATGTTTTGGCCTCGCTCATCTTGAGCGTGGGCGCGTGCTGGCTGGGTTATAGTTTGGGGCGCATATGAGGTCGGTCGAGACCGTCGAAGTGGGTGAAGACGATGGCGTGGCGCGGATCGACCGCTGGCTGCGCCGGCGCTACCCGCATCTGACACAGGGCCAAGTCGAGAAGATGATCCGCACTGGCCAAGTGCGGGTCGATGGCGCGCGCGTTAAAGCGTCGGATCGCGTGAACCCGGGCCAGAGCGTGCGCATTCCGCCGATCCCGGAGGCAGCGCCACGCGCGCCTGTGAGCGGGCTTTCGCGCAAGGACGAGGATTTCATCCGCTCGCTTGTGCTGCACAAGGACGACGACGTTATCGTGCTGAACAAGCCGCATGGGATCGCGGTGCAGGGCGGTGCGAAGACCATGCGGCACATCGACGGCATGCTCGATGGGCTGAAGTTCGAGAACGAGAAGCGGCCGAAGCTGGTGCACCGGCTGGATCGCGATACGTCCGGCTGCTTGGTGCTGGCGCGGCATCCGCGCGCGGCGGCGTTTCTGGGCGAAGCGTTCCGCGATCGCGACACGGATAAGATTTATTGGGCTGTCGTGGTCGGCAGTCCGCGTCCGAAGATTGGCGAGCTGCGCTCCTGGATGCGCAAGGCGCCTGGCGCGCATGACGCCGATCGCGAGATGATGCAACGCGCGGTGCAATGGGACGAGGGCGCGGTCCACGCGGTGACGCAATATGTCGTGATGTCGGAAGCGGCGGGGCGCGCGGCTTGGGTGGCGCTGCGGCCGGTGACGGGACGGACGCACCAGCTGCGCTTTCATATGGCCGAGATGGGGCATGCCATAGCGGGCGACCCGAAATACAAATGCGATCGGCCAACGCCGAATGATTTGACCGGCGCGTTGTTGCTGCATGCGCGGGCGTTGCGGCTGCCGCATCCGTCGGGCGGGGAGCTCAAAGTGGTGGCGCCGCTGCCGCCGCACATGAAAGCCATCTTCGATCTGTTGGGCTTTGACGAACGCGACGCCAAGGACCCGTTCGAGCCGTTCGAGGGCAATCGATGAATGCGGCGGAAGCCTCCGCCATCGCTTTGGCCAGCCGTGAATTGCTGAGCCAGGGCGACGCGGAGGGCGCTGAACGTTTGCTTGCGCCTGTATTGAAGACGCTGAAGACCGACGCCGAAGCGCTGCACTTGATGGGGCTCATCAAGAAGGCGCGCAATCAGCTGGAAGAGGCCGAGCGCCATTTCCGTAGCGCTGTCGCGCACAATCTGAGCGAAGGCGCCTATTATAACGATCTGGGCGTGGTGCTGCAGGCGCGCGGGCAATTCAAGGAGGCCATCCGCGTCTATCGCGCCGCGATCGCGCTGCGGCCCGAAGTGACCATGGTGCGCATCAATCTGGTGCAATGCCTGCTGGCTTCGGGCGACATCGTGGAAGCGGAGCGGGAGGCGCGGGCGTGCGTGCACGCGCAGCCGGACGCGGAAACCTGGACGCTGTTGTCGCAAGTGCATCGCGTGCAGGAGCGCTTCGAGGAATCGCTGAACGATTCATTGGCGGCACTGCAGTGCGGTCCCAAGTTTCGCGGGCTGCGCTACAATTACGCGAACGCGCTGGAGCGCGTCGGCCGGATCAAGGAGGCGCTCGACATCTATGAGGGCCTCGCCAAGAAGGATTTGGATTCGCCGGAATTGGCGCTGAACTACGCGCGGACGATGTTCGCGGAGGGGCGCAAAAAGGAAGCGGAAGCGGTGGTTGAGCAGGCGCTGGAGCTCTGGCCCGCGTCGCATCCGCTTTATAGTACGCTCGCACGCATGCGCTTTCTGCGCGGCGAGGGAGAAAGCAGCACCTCGCCGCTGGAGGATGCTTGGTCGAACCGGCCGAGCGACATTGGCTTGCGCCTGGTGATCGCCGATTCCCAACACCGCGCCGGCATGCGCGAACGGGCGCGCGACACGTTGGAGCACGCCATCCGGTTGGCGCCCGACACGCCGGCCTTGCTCAGCGCCTACGGCATTATCCTCGACGAGCTGAACCAACCCGAAGAAGGTTTGAAGGCGCTGCGCCGCGTGGCGGAGCTGGCCCCGCACTCGCGCTCGGCGCAGCGCAATCTCCTGTCGACATTGCTGCGCGCCAACCGGCCGGATGAGGCGCTGGCGATCACGCGCATGCTGCGCGAGGCGGATCAGGATGAGCAATATCTGATCGCCTGCGAAGCCACCGCGCTGCGCATGATGGGCGATGCGTTCTATCCCGACATTTGCGATTATGAGCGCTTCGTGCGCGTCTATGAGATCGCGCCGCCGCGCGGCTATTTCACCGCCGAGAATTTCAACGCCTCGCTGGCGGATGTGTTGCGCGCACAGCATCGCGCGGTGAACCCGCTCGATCATCAGATCCCGCACGGCTCGCAGACCAATCGCAATCTGCTGCATTCGCCCGATCCCGCGATCAAGGGTTTCCTCAATGCCGTGGAAGGCGCCGTGCGCGATTACATCTCGCGCCTCAAGGCCGAGCCCCACCATCCGTTCCTGCGCCGCACGCGCGAGCGTTTCCGCTTCCAGGGGCTGTGGTCGGCCAGGGTGCAGGCGGGCGGCTACCTGCCGAACCACACGCATGATCGCGGCTGGATCAGTTCGGCCTATTACGTCGCCATCTTGCCGCCGGAGCGGCCGCAGGACCCGCGCCATGGTTGGCTCAAATTTGGCGAACCCAACCGGCCGCCGGCCAAGTGCGGGCCTGAGAAATGGCTTGAGCCTAAACTGGGGCAATTGGTGCTCTTTCCTTCCTACATGTGGCACGGCACCTCTGCGTTCGAAGGGCCTGAGCGCTTGAGCGCGGCCTTCGACATCGTGCCGAGCTGAGAGCCATGGAAACGCCTGTCACCACATATCCGCGCAAATTCTACAAGCATGCCTCCGTGTTCGAAGCCGGTGGCGGCTTTGCGTTGAAGCTCGACGAGCGCCGCTTGAAGACGCCGAAGGGCGCGGCCTTCACGGCGCCCACGCGCGCTCTGGCCGACGCGATGGTCGAGGAATGGAACGCGCAAGGCGAGCACATCATCCCCACGCGCATGCCGCTCACCCAATTCGCCTTCGCCGCGATCGACGCGACGGCGCCGAAGCGCGAGGAGGTGGCCGATTACATCGCCAAGTTTGGCGAGACCGATCTTTGCTGCCATCGCGCGGACTCGCCTGCCGATCTCGTCGCGCACCAGGACAAGCATTGGTCGTCGCTGCGTGATTGGCTGCATGCGTTTGTCGGCGCCGACCTGCCGGTTGTGACCGGAATTCTCCCCGCGAACGTGCCGCAGGGTGAGCTGGCGAAACTCCGCGCCGCCGCTCTCGCCTTGGACGATTTCCGCCTCACCGCGCTCGCGCAGGCTTCAGGCCTCGCCGGCTCCGCGATCATCGGATTCGCGGTGCTGCATGGCAAAGTGACGCCTAAGGCAGCTTTCGAGGCGGCCGCCTTGGACGATCTCTGGTCCCAGGAAAAATGGGGCGCCGATGCGGAAGCCCAGGCAAGGCTGGACAGACAGCGCGCCGAGTTCGAAAACATCGCCCGGTTTGTGGCGGCGCTGGGGTAGGGACACAGAATGCGTGCTGCTGTTGTTGCTGCGTTACTATTTCTTGCTGCGCCGAGTATCGCGCGCGCGCAAAACGGTCAGGTTTGGACGACGCCAGATGCGGCGATCAGTCTGACACTGCCTGCTGGATGGACCAACGTAGATGTTGGAGGCCCCGGCACGTTGCTAATGATAACGCCCGCGACTTTTGGCTCCGACGACTTGCGCGTGTGTTCGCTGCGCGAGCAGGCAGCGCGGCCTGGCGGCCCAGCTTTGCGGCAGGACGAGTTGAATCTGATTTTGGATCGCTGGTCGCAGGATTGGCTTTCGGCCCGGAACTTCGACACGCTGCACGGCCATTCGTCAGACACTCTGAGCGGCGTACATGTTTTTAGCTCGGACGCTGAACGCGGGATTGGCGAACGCGCCGAGCGTGATCTGCAACGCGCCTTCAACCTCGCGAATTCGGAAAGCGGCGTCATCTACCTGCTGACCTGCCGTGTTCAAACCGTCACCTCAACTGAGGAGCGTCTCGAAGAGCTACGCGCATTCCTCGCATCGTTAGCAATCAGCACCGGAACGACTCCATGAAAACCATCATCGAAGCCCTTGAAGCCAAGCGTGAAGCTGCGCGCGCCGGCGGGGGCGAGAAGCGCATGGCGGCGCAGCACGCCAAGGGCAAGCTCACCGCGCGCGAACGCATCGAACTCTTGATGGACGAAGGCTCGTTCGAGGAATTCGACATGTTCGTCGAAGCGCGCGCCAATGATTTCAGCAAGGCCGATCAGAACATCCCTGGCGACGGCGTCGTCACCGGCTGGGGCACGATCAACGGTCGTATCGTCTATGTGTTCTCGAAGGACTTCACTGTTCTCGGCGGCTCGCTCTCGGCCACGCACGCGGCCAAGATCGTCAAAGTGCAAGACATGGCGCTCAAGAACGGCGCGCCGATCATCGGCATTTTCGACGCCGGCGGCGCCCGCATCCAAGAGGGCGTGGAATCGCTTGCCGGTTACGCAGACATTTTCATGCGCAACATTCTAGGCTCGGGCGTGGTGCCGCAGATCAGCGTGATCATGGGGCCGTGCGCGGGCGGCGACGTCTATTCGCCGGCGATGACCGACTTCATCTTCATGGTGAAGGATACGTCCTATATGTACGTCACTGGCCCCGAGGTCGTGAAAACGGTGACGAATGAAATCGTCACGCATGAAGAGCTCGGCGGCGCACGTGTGCATGCGTCGAAATCGGGCGTCGTTGACGGCGCCTTCGAGAACGATTTCGAGACGCTGGCGCAGATGCGCCGCTTGATCGATTTCCTGCCGCTGTCGAACCGCGAACAGCCGCCGACGCGCCCACATTATGACGACGTGACGCGCGAGGATGCCTCGCTCGATCGCCTGATCCCGGATAATCCCAACAAGCCCTATGACATGAAGGAGCTGATCGAGAAGGTCGTCGACGAAGGCGATTATTTCGAGATCGGCCCGGAATTCGGCAAGAACATCATCACAGCGTTCGCCCGCCTGGACGGCGCGAGCGTCGGCATTGTCGCCAACCAGCCGATGACGTTGGCAGGCGTGCTCGACATCGATGCTTCGCGCAAAGCCGCGCGCTTTGTGCGCTTCTGCGACGCGTTCAATATTCCGATCGTGACTTTCGTCGACGTGCCGGGCTTTCTGCCGGGCACGAAGCAGGAGCTGGGTGGCCTGATCAAGCACGGCGCCAAGCTGCTCTTCGCCTATGGCGAAGCCACGGTGCCGAAAGTCACGGTAATCACGCGCAAAGCCTATGGCGGCGCTTATGACGTGATGAGCTCGAAGCATTTGCGCGGCGACGTGAATTACGCCTGGCCGTCGGCGGAAATCGCGGTGATGGGCGCCAAGGGCGCGGTCGAGATCATCTTCCGCTCCGACATTGGCGATCCCGACAAGATCGCGCAGCGTACGGCGGAATACCAGGCGCGCTTCGCCAACCCGTTCGTGGCCGCGTCGCGTGGTTTTATCGACGACGTGATCATGCCGCGCGAAACCCGCAAGCGGATCATTCGCGCGCTGATGACGCTCAAGAACAAGAAACTAGAAAACCCCTGGAAGAAGCACGACAATATTCCGTTGTGAGGTCAGTCCCACCGCGTTGGCGTGGCGGCGCGGGGCTCGGGCGTCAAGGGTGGTGGATGCGCTTTCTCTTCTGCACGTTCGCCTTTTTCGCCGCCGCGCTCACGCCTGCGTTCGCGCAGACGCCGTCGCGAATTGAGCGGTTGACCTCCGAGGACGGGGCGATGTTCGAGGCGCATATCTTCGCGCCAGAGCCGAATGCTGCTGCGCCGGGTGGCGCTGTGGTGCTGTTGCATGGCGGCGGCTGGGTCGTGGGCGATGCGTCTTGGGTTTATCCGCGCGCCGAGGCGTTCGCGCGCCAGGGCGCCTTGGCGGTGGCCGTGGATTATCGGC
Organism: Vitreimonas sp.; assembly: GCF_036392335.1. Lineage (NCBI taxonomy): Bacteria > Pseudomonadati > Pseudomonadota > Alphaproteobacteria > Hyphomonadales > Hyphomonadaceae > Vitreimonas > Vitreimonas sp. The sequence continues at coordinate 80,091 of NZ_DASVYD010000014.1, read as the reverse complement.
TGGCCAACCAGCGCAGTTTGACGCCGGCGCAGTCCAGCGCCGATGCGCGCAGCGTGTTTCGCTGGCTGCGCGCCAACGCAGCGGCGTTGAACATCAATCCGACCATGATCGCGGCCTATGGCGTCTCCGCTGGCGGGCAGCTTTCGGTGTCGGCGGCGCAATCCGACGATGCCTTGGCGCGGCCAAACGCGATCGTGTTGGTGTCGCCGGCGCTTGATCTGGAGCGCGATGGTTGGTTTGCGCAGCTGATGGGCGGGCCTGAAGCGGCGCGGCCGCTGTCGCCGCTCAGCAATATGCGCGCGGGTTTGCCGCCGACGCTCATTCTGCAGGGCGATGTCGACACCGAGACGCCCCTGCGCGGGGCGCAGGCGTTTTGCGATGCGATGCGGGGCTTTGGCGATCGCTGCGTGCTGAAAATCTATCGCGGTTATGGCCACCTTTTCACGCCTGCCGGCATCAATGACCGCGAGACGCCGGCGCCAGATCCGGCAATTTCCGAAGCAGCAGGCGCGTTCGCGAGCGCATTCCTGCGCCGCGAAGGATATTTTCGATGAACGCGTCGCGATCGCGTTTGCGCGCTTCGTGTGGAGTACAGCAGGCGACGTCGCTGTGTGGTGTCTGCACTTATATGCTCAGTTGACGCGACGAGCCGCGCCGATGGCGCGACGGGGAGGGGTCGCTGCCGGCGCGTGTGGCGCATAGATTGCGGTCATGCGCGCCGCGTTCATTATCATCTGCCTGCTGCTCGCCGCTTGCGGTGAAACGCTGCAAACGCGCGACGAAACGCCGGCGCGGGAGGTGCTTGGCCGCTATGAGGCGGCATCTGACACCGCGCAGCACTTTACCGGCGATCTCTCGATCGAGCGCGCGGGGCTCATGTTTAGCAAGGGCGCCATTCTCTACACGCGTACGCTGGAGCCGCGGCGCGGCTATGATTTGGTCGCGCGCGGCGGCGATTCCTACGCCGCGATCGCTGTGGGGCCGGGCGCGTTGAATGTGGAGCTGCGGCGCGTGACCCAGCAGGTGCTGCGCGAGGGCGCGCCCAGCTTGTGCGGCGCGGATCGGCCACAATACGTGGCGCTGGTGCATGAAGAGCGCGCCACGCGGGTCACTGTGTTGGTGTTCACCGGCGATGAGCCGCCGAGCTCAAGCGCAACACAAAGCCGGCTTTGCGCGACCTTCGGCTATAGCGCGCCGCGCGGCGCGCGGACGCAAGAAGGGGTGGTGCTCTAGTCCTGCGCTTTGCCGTAGGGATTAGTCGGCTCGCCGAGTTCGTAAAATTCCGCACCTTTCGCCGTCTGCATCTGCAGATAGCGTTTGCCGAGATCTGGGTAGTCGACGACATCGATCGGCTTGTCCTCGCCGCCCATCAGATAGACGCATTCCTCGTCAAACGTGTTGCGCAACAGATGCGGCGCGGACGGCGTCGCGAAGCCCATGAAATCGCCTGGGCCGACGTCGTGTTCCTTGCCGTCGATCAATGCGACCGCGCGGCCGGAGATGATGTAGACCCATTCCTCTTCGAGCATGTGCGCATGATAGGCGAAGCTATCCTTGCCGGGCGGCAGCTTCACCAGGCTCACGTGCGCGCGGCTCATGCCGGCCAGACGCGAAAGGCCGGCGGCGCGGAAAAGCGAATTGGGATTGAGCTTTTGCGTGAAGGGGCGCAGCGCCGGTTGGATTTCGCCTGCGCGCCAGAGCGCCTTTTTCGACTCAGCCATGATCTACCTCGGTGACCAAGTGTAGATCAGAACTCCACCGGCTCGAATGTGCGCCAAGCGCCGGCGAGCAACAATTCCAGCGGCCGGAACTGGGCCTTGTAGTCCATTTTCTCGGAGCCCGGGATCCAATAGCCGAGATAGAGATGGCCGAAGCCCGACGCGCGCGCCTGCTGAATGTGATCGAGGATTGTGTAGATGCCGAGCGAACGGCGGCTCTCTTCGGGGTCGAAGAACGAATAGACCATCGAAAGGCCGTCGCCGAGCACGTCGACTAGAGCCGCGCCGGCGAGGTCGCCGTTCTTTGGGCCGTCGCTGTAGCGATATTCAACGATGTGCGTGTGCACCGCCGTTTCTTCCACCATCGCGGCGTAATCGGAGAATGTCATGTCAGCCATGCCGCCTTCGGCGTGGCGCGAGGTGAGGTAGCGGCGCAGCAGCCAGAATTGTTCGTGGGTGGCCTCGGCGGGCTTCAGCGCGCGCGTCAGATCGGCGTTGCGCGTCATGATCTTGCGCCAGCGGCGATTGAATTCGAACCGTTCCACCGGCACGCGCGCGGAGATGCAGGCGTCGCAGCCTTCGCAGGACGGGCGGTAGGCAATGTTCTGCGAGCGGCGGAAACCGGAATCCGTCAGCAAATCGTGCAGGCTTTCGGCATCATAGCCGTCGAGCGCGGTAAAGACTTTCCGCTCGCGTTTGCCCGGCAGATAGGGGCAAGGCGAGGGCGCGGTCAGAAAGAACCTGAGGTTCTTGGTTGGAAACGGCTTGGTCACGCGAAATCCATCGTCGCCGAAGCTTGCAGATCGTCAAGAGAGCCGACGCATTGCGCGCCACCGTGCTTAACAAAGCCTTGCAACGTCCGCGCTATCCTCGTTCCGCCCTTAAAATGTGGTGAGATGGGCGCTTTGCCTCTCCAATCTGGGGAAAACTCTGCTACCGTAGCTCTCTGCCGTCCGGACTGGGGGAACGTTCGGCCCGAAACAGAGGAGAGCGCCATGGCGCAACCTGTGACGGCCATTCTTTCGCGCCAGGAAGAACTGGCCCGCAAAGCTCGCCTTTTCACGGGCGATGCGAATGAAGCGAGTTTGCTCGTCGGCCACGTCATCGGGCGTGCGCTCGACGGATTTCACGATGGTGTTCCCGAGGACGTGCTTGAACGCGCCATGCAGCGCGATCTCGACCGCATGATCGAACAGCTGCGGATTTCCGCGCGCACTTAGAGGTGTTCGCCGCGTCCGAGCGGATCGGGCAGAGCCTCGCCGTCGGCCACGAAGCTGAGCGACGCCGAATTGATGCAATAGCGCAGCCGCGTCGGTGGCGGGCCGTCTGGGAACACGTGGCCTTGGTGGCTGTCGCAGCGCGCGCAGCGGGTTTCGATGCGACGCATGCCGTAGGAATTGTCCTCAATGCCGACAACGTGGGCCGGATCATATGGACCAGTGAAACTCGGCCAGCCGGTGCCGCTCTCGAACTTGGCGTCCTGGCGGAACAGCGGCAGACCGCAAAGGCGGCAGCAATACACGCCAGCCTTCTTCTGATTGAGCAGGCCGCCGCAGAAGGGCGCTTCGGTGCCGTGATGCAGGAGCACGCGGCGCTCTTCCTCGTTCAAATCCGCTTCCAAGCGCAGACGGTCGTCGTCGCCTAGCGGACTGAGGTCGAAACCGGATTGGGAGAATGTCATAGGTTTATCCTGGGGGGCGGAGCCCAGTTCGTCCAGGTTTAGGCGCTGGTTACACGACCGTTTCGCGGTCGCCGTAGAGCTTGGCCAAGTGCGCCATCAGGCTCTGCGCGCCAGCGCGGATTTGCTCGTCGGTGAACTTGCTCGCGCGCAGGCGCTTGGCGGCGTCGGCGAGGCCTTTGGGCTCGATGCCCAGTTTGCGGCGATGCTTTTTGGCAAGGTGCTCGATCAGCATGTCGGCCTTCTCGATCGACGGCCCCATGATCGGCTTCAGCGTTTGCTCCAACTCTCGGACGAGCGGATCGGCTTTGCGCTTCGGCGTGGGCTTCTTGTTCGGCAGCGCCGCGGTCAGCAAGGCGCGGTCCTCGTGGGCGCGGACGAGGGCAAAGAGCTGCTTCAGTTCCGCGCGTGAACGGCCTTTGAAAGCCGTGCGCAGCAATTTGGCCTGGGCGGCGTCGAGTTTCATTGCGCGCGCCTCAGAATGGCGGCTGCGGCGTTGGTCAACGCTTCCTTGGCTGGGCGGCCGCCGACGCGCATCATCGCCGTGATATTGATGGGGTTGGCGGCAAAGCGATCAGTGGGCGCGGATTTGAGCACCGCCGAATAGGGGATTTCCTCGGAGAGGAGCGCCCCGCTGAAGAAGGGCGCGGCGTTGATCTCGCTGCGCGTTAGCGCGTCGGCGTCGCCAGTCTCGCCAGATCGGGTGCGGTCGTTCACGCCGTTCAGCAACACCGAGAATTCCGACGACCGCAAGGCTCTGCCTCTTACTTCGCGAACCACGTGTTCGAGCATGTTCAAACCGGTGAGCGAGTATTTCTCGGGGCGGACCGGGGCGATGATGTGGTCGGCGGTGGTGATGGCCAGCCGCGTTAAGAACGTCGCGCACGGATTGGAGTCGATCACCACCGCGTCATTGCGGGCGCGAAGCGCGGTCACCAGCGCGCGAAAGCGGGTGAAGGCTTCCGCTTTGTCGCGATCCGAACGGGTATCAAGGGTGAATTCAAACAGCCGCTCATCGCCTGCGACCAGCTCAAAATTCGCGTCCTTGCCCTTGCGGGCGCGGTTGAGAGGAATGGCTATGCCGCCAAGATCAATCGCGGGCACACTGTGTTCGCCGCGGGGGTTGAGCACGCCGTAAATGGTGTGATTGCGGTCGCGTATGCGGTGGCGTTCGCCCGGCGACAGGAAATATTGGGTGAGGTTGTGCTGGGGATCGAGGTCGATAAACGCGATCGATCGCTTGTTGGCCAAATGGGCGGCGGCAAACAAGTTGGCCGCCAGCACCGTTTTGCCCACGCCGCCCTTGATGTTGAGCATGGCGATCACCCGACCGCCGCTTTTTGCGGTACGGGCGGCGTCGGCGATTTTCGCCAACGCTTCGGTATGCGCGCCTTGGCTCAGGTCGACGGCCTGGCTGGTGTCGAGCGTGGCGTGGATCCAGGACTCCGCCGGCAGATCGCCGGTGTGCGCTACGATGATGTGCCGGCCGTTGTTGAGGGCGGCGGCGACCTCGCGCTGCAACCAGGGGCTCTCATGGCTCGCGCGTGAGGCGAGCACGACGACAATGTGGGATTCACCAATTGTCTGCACTAAAGCCGGCAGCTTTTCGGCCTGACGCAGTTCGCCGCCGGACGGCGTCACCGTCCAGCCGTTGCGTTCGAGCTCGGCGGCGATGGCGCGCGCCTGTTCCTCGTCGACCTGCTCGAAGGCGAGGTACGCATTCGCCATGAGAATTTAACCACCCCTGTTGGCGACCCTAGTCGGGCGCATTACGCCTTGTCCATGCGACCCCACAAATGGGGGCGCGGGCGGGAACCCCTACCGCCAAGCAAGAATTGCCGTGAGATGCCTGAACCGCTCCTGATCGACATGTTCCAGCGCCTGGCGATGGCTCTTGGCATCGGCTTCATGATCGGCATCGAGCGTGGGTGGCGCCATCGTGAGGCGCCGGAGGGCTCGCGCGCGGCAGGCTTGCGGACCCACGCGGTGATCGGCTTGGCCGGCGGGGTCGCCGGGGCGATGTTGCCGGCGTTGGGGCAGATCGGATTCGCGGCGCTGACGCTGGCCTTTGCGGCGGCGTTCATCATCTTCAAAGTCCGCGAGAGCCAGCACGACAACGATCTCTCCGTCACCGGCACGATTGCTGGACTGCTGGTGTTCGCGCTCGGCGCCTATGCGATGTGGGGCGATTTGCGCGTGGCGGCGGCGGTGGGCGTGACGCTGGTGGCGCTGCTGGCGTTCAAGGAGGCGCTGCACAGCTGGCTCGACAAGATCACTTGGAAAGAGCTGCGCTCGGCGCTGATCATTTTGGCGGCGACGGCGATCGCATTGCCATTGCTGCCCGACCGGACGGTCGATCCGTGGGGCGCGATCAATCCGCGAGAATTATGGCTGCTGACGATCCTCGTCGCAGGCGCCTCGTTCGCGGGTTACGTGGCGGTGCGTGTGCTCGGACGCGATGTGGGCGTCCTCGCCGGCGCGGCGGCCGGCTCGCTCGTTTCGTCCACTGTCGTCACAGCGGAATTGGGGCGCCAAGTTCGCAAAGGGGAAACGCAGACCACGATCGGCGGCGCTGCGGCTTCCATTGCCGCGGCGATTAGCATTGGCCGTGTTTGCGTCTTGCTTGCGATTACCGCGCCGCCGCTGTTGCGCGACGCGGGCCCGGCGCTGGTCGCGGCGGTTTTATCCTTTATCGGCGCAGCTTTTGCGATGCGGGCACTGGCTAAGGACGGCAGCAGCGGCGCCGCCGCGGAGAAGTTGCGCAGCCCGCTCGATCTCGTTTCCGTGGCGCAATTCGCGCTGTTTTTGGGCGCCGTGATCGTGGTGGGCCGCATCGTTTCGAGCACGTTTGGCGAAGCGGGCTTGTTGCCGTTCGCGGCGACGGCGGGTTTGGCCGACGTGGACGCGGTCACTTTGGCGGCTGGGAGCTTGGTGCGCGGGGGGCTGGAGGCCGCGATCGGCGCCCATGCAGTCATGGTCGCGGTGCTCATGAACACGTTAGCCAAGGGCGGCATCGCTTTGGTTACCGGCGGCTGGCGTTACGGAGCGCTCTATTTTGGCGCGGCGCTTGCAGCGACCGTCGCGGCCGCGGCGGTATGGTTCCTTGCGACGCCGCTTTTGGCGCCCATGTTCGGGTGAAGGGCCTCGCGCGGGCGGGCCGTCTTCGGTAGGTTGCGAGCATTATGCAGAAATGGACCCCCGCCGGCTGGCGCGCGAAACCCGCCAAGCACATCCCGACCGATTACCCGGACGCCGACGCGCTCACGCGCGTTGAGCAGACGCTGCGCTCGTATCCGCCGCTCGTGTTTGCGGGCGAAGCGCGCAATCTGAAGGCGCAGCTGGGCCAGGTGGCGCAGGGCAAGGCGTTTCTGCTGCAAGGCGGCGATTGCGCCGAGAGCTTCAAGGAATTCCACCCGGACAATATCCGCGACACCTTTCGTACGCTGATGGCGATGAGCGTCGTGCTGACGTTCGCGGCCTCGCGCCCGGTGGTGAAGGTCGGCCGGATCGCCGGTCAATTCGGCAAGCCGCGTTCGGAGCCGGTCGAGACCATCGATGGCGTGACGCTGCCGTCCTATCGCGGCGACAATATCAACGGCATGGAATTCACGCCGGAAGCGCGCATCCCCGATCCGGAGCGCTTGCTGAAGGCCTACGGCCAATCCGCCTCGACGCTGAACCTCATCCGCGCATTCGCGAATGGCGGTTACGCCGATCTGCACAACGTGCATCGCTGGATGGTGGGCTTCGTCGCCGATAGCCCGCAAGGCAAGCGCTATCAGGAAATCGCCGACCGCATCTCCGAAGCGGTGGCGTTCATGGGCGCCTGCGGGATCACGCCGGAAAGCGTGCCGCAGATGAAGCACGTGGACGTCTATACCAGCCACGAAGCCTTGCTGCTTGGCTACGAAGAGGCGATGACCCGCATCGATTCCACGAGCGGCGATTATTACGATACCAGCGCGCACATGCTTTGGATTGGCGACCGGACGCGTCAGCTCGACGGCGCGCACGTCGAATTCATGCGCGGCATCAAGAACCCGATCGGCATGAAGTGCGGCCCGTCGCTAGAGCCGGACGATTTGCTGCGTCTCATCGATGCGCTGAACCCGGCCAACGAGCCGGGCCGTCTCACGCTCATTGCGCGCTTTGGTTCGGACAAGGTCGAGGCCGGCCTGCCGAAACTCGTGCGCGCGGTGGTGAAGGAAGGCCGCAGCGTTGTGTGGTCGTGCGATCCGATGCACGGCAACACGCTGAAGACCGACAGCGGCTACAAGACCCGTCCGTTCGATCGCATTCTCTCGGAAGTGCGTTCGTTCACGGACATCTTGCCCGCCGAAGGCGCTTATCCGGGCGGCGTGCACGTCGAGATGACGGGCCAGCAGGTCACGGAATGCCTTGGGGGTGCGGCCGCTGTGACGGAAGGCGATCTTTCTAGCCGCTACCACACGCATTGCGACCCGCGCTTGAACGGCACGCAAGCGCTCGACCTGGCGTTCTTGATCGCTGAACAGCTGCGCGGCGCCCGGACCAACGGGAAGCAGGCGAAAGCCGGGTAATGAAGACGCTCCGTATCGCCGTGCAAATGGACCCCATCGAGACGATGGTGGTGCAGCGCGACACATCGCTCGCGCTGATGATCGAGGCGCAGAACCGGGGGCACGAGACTTGGTGGTTCACGCCGAACGATGTGTTCTTCGATACGGGCGTGGTGAAAGCGCGGGCGCGGCGCGTGTCGGTCAGTCTCAATGAATCCAAGCATTATGAGACGCACGAAACCGCGATCCGCGCGCTCGACGAATTCGACGTCATCCTGATCCGTCAGGATCCGCCCTTCGACATGGGCTATGTGTCGAACACCTATTTCTTGGAGCTGACCAAAGCGCGCGTGCTCAACCCGCCGCGTGCGGTGCGCAACATCTCCGAGAAGATGTCGATCATGTATTTCCCCGAACTCACGCCGAAGACGTGGGTCGGGCGCGATCTTGATGCGTTGGTGGATTTCGCCAAGCGCTTCGATCAGGTCGTGCTGAAAGTGCTCTACCTGATGGGCGGCGACGGCGTCATCAAACTCAAATCCAGCGATCCCGATTTTCGCGCGCGCGCCGGCAAGTTCATGGACGCGGCAGGGCGCGAGCCAATTCTCGCGCAAGAATTCTTGCCGGCCGTCAGCGGCGGCGACAAGCGGCTGTTCGTGCTCGATGGCGAACCCTTCGGCGCTGTGCGTCGCATGCCGCAGGGCGGAGATTTCCGCGCCAACCTGCATGCTGGCGGTATCGCTGAAGCGGCTGAGGTGGACGACAATGATCGTCGCATCGCGGCAGCTGTCGCGCCGCTGCTCAAGCAAGAAGGCATTCTCTTCGCCGGCCTCGACGTCATCGCCGGCAAGCTCATCGAGATCAACGTGACCTCGCCAACGCTCGTGCAAGAACTCAAACGCTTCACTGGCCTCGATCTGCCCAAAGCGTTTTGGGACAAGGTCGAAGGCTTGGACTAAGACGCCGCCGCGAACGCGATGATCAGCACTGCCGCGGCGATGTTGAGCCCCAAGCCGACCGTGAGCATGCGTTTCAGCGTCAACAATCCAGATGAATAAGCGATCGCATTGGGCGCTGTCGCCACCGGCAGCATGAAGGCGAAGCTTGCGGCGATCGCCACGGGAAACGCCAGCGGTTGCAGCGGCGTGTCGGTCGCGCTGGCGACGGCGGCGACCACCGGCAACATCGATGTCAGCGTAGCGACGTTGCTTGCGAGTTCGGAGATGAGAATGGTCGCCACGACCAGCACAGCCACCAAGCCGAGTGCGGAGACGCCGTCGAGACCCGCGATCCAATCGCCGATCCAGCTGGCGAGGCCCGTGCTTTCCATGGCGCCCGCGAGCGAGAGCCCGCCGCCGAACAACACCGCGATGCCCCAAGGAATGCGCTCAGCCGTCTTCCAGTCCAGAAGCTTTTCCTCGCGCGAACGGCCCGAAGGGATGAAGAAAAGCGCCAGCGCGCCGATGATGGCGATGCCGGTGTCGGTGAGCGCGCTGAGCCCTGGCAACTCCACCAATAAGGTGCGCGTCATCCACGCAAGCGCGACCAGTGCGAACACGATGCCGATGCGAATCTCGGGCTGAGTCATGGGGCCAAGCGCCTTGAGCGCGTCTTTCACGACGGCGCCGATGGCGTCGAATTTGGCGTGCGCCGTGCGGCCAAACAGCGGCCAGCACAGGAAGAACCAGGCCAACACCAGCATAGGCAAGACGAGCGGAAGCGCCTTCGCCATCCAGTCGATGAAGGCGATTGGCTCACCTGCGCGTTCGAAGAATGCGATGCCGATGAGATTGGTGGGCGACCCCACGGGCGTGCCGACGCCGCCAATACTGGCTGCATGCGCCACGCCGAGCGTCAGCGCGCCGCCCAGCGCCATGTCTGGCTTGCCGTCGATGGAAAGCGCCCGCGCCGCGCCAATGGCGATGGGGGCGAGCATCAACGTGGTCGCCGTATTCGAAATCCACATCGAAATCAGCGCCGACGCGATCATAAAGCCCGCGACCAGCGCGATTGGTCGTCCGCCGGCGATTGAGGCGATCGACAGCGCGATACGTTCGTGCAGTCTCCAGCGCTCAACGCAGGCTGCCAGGATGAAGCCGCCGATGAAGAGATAAACGATCGGGTCGGCGTAGGGCGCGGCGGCGTCCTTCATGCTGCCCGCGCCCAATAAGGGCAGGGCGGCCAGCGGCAGCAGCGCCGTGGCGGCGATCGGAATGGCCTCCGTCACCCACCAGATCACCATCAGCGCCGCCAATGACACGACGCGCCACGCTTCCGGGGAGAGCCCGTCCGGGGCTGGCATGAATTGGAGGCCGATCGCAACGGCAGGCCCCAGGATCAGGCCCACCCAACGACCGATCCGGCCAAAGCCAGTCTCCTCGACTGCAATGTCGGCTTGGCTCAAGACGCTTCCCCCGCCGGCGTGACTCGCCGATCGCGCGCATCCTGCCCACGTCGGCTGTACCGTCAAATTTTTCGGATGGAGTCGTTACCAAAGCCGCTTACGGGCGAATGCGTGGCCGGAGCCTGATTTGAGATATTTCTCAAAAGCCTCAGCTTGCAGCCTGTTTGTGAAAGCGATGTAGGTAACCAACCGCCAGGGCTTGAACTTTGACGTATGGGGCGATTTGCCGGCGTTGTGATCGGCCAGCCGGGAATCTAGGTCGCTGGTCGCCCCGACGTATCGCTGTGTCGGGTTCGAGACGCTGTTGAGCAGATACACGAAGTGCATTTTGGGGCGGCCCTCCTACGCCAAAGGCTTCGGAGGGCATCCTGCTTCGCACCGCTCATCTGTTCTAGCCAGTCCTGCGAAGCCCGCACGGGCGAAGCAGGATGGTGCCCCAGGCCCGACTCGAACGGGCACGTAGTTGCCTACGGCAGATTTTGAGTCTGCTGCGTCTACCGATTCCGCCACTGGGGCATTGGGCCAACGGCGCGGGGCAGGAGCGTTAGGGCCCGTTGGCCGGACTGTCAATTTGGCAGGCTGGCTTTAACGCCTCTGCGGTAAGCGGCAGCTGACGCCCTGCGCCGCTCCGTGCTAGGGCCGAGCCGCGATCGTCGTCCGGAAGGCAAGCATGACATCCACGCCTGACATGGTTCGGGACGACCCGAGCCGGAGCTTTATCAACGTGCTCCAAGCCATTGATGCGGGCGCGGGGGAGGATGGCGTCAAGGTTTCGGGCATCGTCGATCGGCTCGACGAGCGCGCGTTCGGCTTGCTGATCCTGCTCCTAACAATCCCGTGTCTGGTTCCGGGCCTCCCGGGCGCACAGGTCATCGCCGTCGGCATATTCTTGCTGGCGCTGCAGGTGGTTGTCGGCCGACGTGAGCCGTGGCTGCCGGGCTGGTTCCTGCGGGCGCACGTGCGCAAGAGCTGGCTCTCCGCAATCGCCGGCTTCGCCGACAAGCGTTTACGGTGGACCGAACAATTGGCGCGTCCGCGTTGGCGGTTCCTGGCGACAGGCCTGGGGGAGCGCCTTGCGGCGCTGATCATGGCGCTGGCCGCCCTCACGGTGATGCTGCCGATCACCAACACAATTCCCTCTATCGCGCTGACATTGCTGTCGCTTGGCCTCATTCAGCGGGATGGGCTGTTCACGCTGGCAGGCGCCGCGGTCGCGCTGGGCTGGGTGAGTTTACTCGGGGCCCTAATCGCGGGCTTGGCGTTTGGCGCCGGATTCGCGGTCGACTTCGTCGCCGCGCACGCGCCCTGGCTGCTTCAATGGTTTGAGCGATGAGTGCGGCTTGGCGCCACGGCGGCGCCTATTGGACCCCCAGCTAGGAATACACATGGCTCTGTTAGACCGACTGCGTCCGATCTGGCCGGTTTTGGCTTTGCTGGCCTCCGCAGCGATGTTGGCGACGGCGCATGCCTTTCAGCGTTTCGGCGGCCTCTATCCATGCCCGCTCTGTCTCGATCAGCGCAATTGGCATTGGGCGGTGGTCGGCGTGAGCGCGTTGTGCTTCGCCGTGCTTCGGATGCGGCCCAATCTGGCCCGCTGGATGGCGGCGCTGATCGGCCTTGTCTTCATCGGCAGCATGGGCATGGCGCTGTATCACGTCGCCGTGGAGCAGCATTGGGTTGTCGCCACCTGCGATGCGCGCATCGACGCAGACAACCTATCATTCGACCTCGACGCGCCGGTTGTCGCGCCGAAATGCGATGAGATCGCTTGGCAAATGTTTGGGATTTCGATGGCCGGCTACAACGCGATCGTGTCGGCCCTCTTGGCGATCGCCTCGTTCGCCATAGCTCTGAGTCCGGAGCGCAAAGCATGAGACCACATCCACCGATGCCGGGCGAGAACGCTCGCGACCGCGAAATTGGATCGATGATCCGCGTCGACCACGCGGGCGAGTTCGGCGCGGTGCAGATTTACCGCGGCCAACGCGCGGTGTTCGAGCGGATCCAGGGCAAGCAGCACGCCGCGCGACTGATCGCGGACATGGAGGCGGGCGAGCAGGAGCATCTGGCCACTTTCGATCGCCTCATCGCCGAGCGAAACGTGCGCCCCACCGTGATGGCGCCGATTTGGCGCGTGGCCGGTTTCGGTTTGGGAGCTGCGACGGCCTTGCTGGGCGAGGAAGCGGCGCACGCCTGCACCGAAGCCGTCGAAGAAGTGATCGAAGAGCATTACGGACGCCAGAGTGCGGCGCTTGAGGGCGTCGACGAGGAATTGAAACACGTCGTTGACAAGTTCCGCGAAGACGAGATCGCGCATAAGGATACGGCCGTCGAACAAGGCGCGCGCAACGCGCCCGGTTATCCAGTGTTGTCGGCGCTGATCAAAATCGGTTGCCGCGCCGCAATCCGAATCTCCGAGAGAATATGAACGCGCCCGCCCTCGTGCGTCGTGCGCGCGACGACGAAAACCCGCAGGTCGCGGCGATCTTGACCGACGCCTTCGTCGACGAGGACGGCCTGAATTATTGGCTCAAGCAGGGCGCGGTGAAGGATCGCGTGCGTAAGCGCTTTTTCGACGCCGCCGTGCGCAATGTCGTGCATCCCAAGCGCGAATTGTGGATCGCCGAAGCGGATGGGCGTCAGCTTGGCGCAGCACTCTGGTTGCCGCCGGGCGCGAAGGCGTTTGATTACACGTTCGTCGAGCAGATCGTGATGACGCCGTTGCTGCTGTCGATCGCGGGCGTCGAGGGCATGGCGCGCGCGATGGATCTCGGCAAGCGCCTCTCGACTCATCATCCGCACGCACCGCACGCGCATCTGAGCTTTCTTGGCGTGCACTCAAGCGCGCAAGGGCATGGTGTCGGCTCTGCGATCCTTAAGCACACTTTGGCGCTCGTGGATGAGAAGGGTTTGCCTGCCTATCTGGAAGCATCCATCCCGCGCAATGTCGCGCTCTATCAACGGCATGGCTTCGAGATTACTGGCGAGTTCGAACTGCCGAACCTGCATTTCTGGTGCATGACGCGCCCGCCGCGTTAATCGCCGGGCTTTTCGCCCGTGGATTGCTCTTTTGTACCGAGCGCATCGGCAAGCCGGGTTTTCGCGGCGCCGGGCCGCAACGGCTTTTGCTGGCTCTCATGCGGCGCCCAGCCTGTCGCGGTGAGAATCTCAAACGTGGCGCGCACGCGATCATCCGCATCGCTGAAGCGCGCACGATAAATCTCGAATGCGCGGGCGAGGATGCGCCGGCTCAACCCGCGCGGGCTGCGTTCTGCGAGCGCCGCCGTTTCGCCCATCGCCCTGAGATCGGCCAACAGGCGCATCGGCTCGCCGTAGCGGACGACGAGCAGATCACGGTCGGCCGCCGGTAGCGCATAGCCTGCGCGCTGCAGCAGGCCGGCGATGTCCTGCAGATCCGCGAACGGGGCGACGCGAGGGCCGGCGCCGCCGGTCAGTTCGGATTCCGCTTCGATGAGCGCCAAGCGCAACTCGTGCAAGGTTTCTCCGCCAAACAACGAGGCCAGCAGCAAGCCATCCGGCTTCAGCGCCAAGCGTAATTGAATCAGCGCCCCTGGCAGATCGTTGACCCAATGCAGTGCTAGCGGCGACACGATCAAATCGAAGGCGCGCGGGGCGTAGGGCAAATGCTCTGGATCAATCTCCGCCAGATTGGCTTCGACCACGTGTCCCACACGCGCCGCCAGTTCCGGTCGCGCCGCGATCTCCTCCGAAAACAAGCCTTCGCCGCCCAGCGCCAGCACGCGTGGAAACGGACGTGGGATCGCTTCAAGTCGATCGGCCAGGTCCGCGGCCACACGTTCGTGCAAAAACGAAGCGTCGCGAAAGGTTGCGCGGGCGCGGCGCTTGCGTTGTCGCACAAGCCGTGGCTCGAATGGGCGGGGAGCATTCATTGCGCGCATCCTATCGCCCAAGCGCCGCTTTCCGGAAACGTGGCGCGATCTCGCGGCTGTCGGACCTGATCTGGCCGCCGCGCTCGCTCTTGTCCGAGCAGATCGTCGATCGCCCGGGCGTGATCGAGCCGGCGCTTTGGGGCGCACTCCAATTCCTGGGCGATCCGCAATGCAGCCGCTGCGGCTTCCCCCTGCCGAGTGATCCCGGCGCCTTTGGCATCTGCGGCGCTTGTGCGGGACGCAAGCCAGCCTATGACACGGCGCGCGCCGCGCTCGCCTATGACGACAACGCCCGCAAGCTCGTTCTGGACCTGAAGCACGGCGGACGCCGTGACGGGCTCCCGGTTTTCGCGCGCTGGATGGGGGCGGCTGCGCGCGAGGCGCTGGCGCGGGCCGATTTGATCGCCCCAACGCCCATGCACTGGACCCGATTGGCGACCCGCAGTTTCAACCAGGCCGCTTGGTTGGCCCAAGCGCTTGCCCAGGCCAGCGGCAAGCCCTGGAAACCCGGCGCGCTGGCGCGGGTGAAGCGGCGCAAGAGCCAGGCCGGGCTTTCCGCCTCGGAACGCCGGCGCAATGTCGGCGGGGCGATCAAGGCGCGGGGGCGCTATGCCGGAAAGACTATCCTTGTGGTGGATGACGTTTTCACCACAGGAGCGACATTGGAGGCGTGCGCCCGCGCTCTGCGTAAGGCTGGCGCTGCTGAAGTCCATGCCGTGACCCTGGCGCGGGTGGTTCGGCCGACTGATATTACGCTCTAGGAGGTGTTGAGTCGGTTATGCGGCCAGTTGTCGTCTATACGCGCGCCTATTGCGGCTATTGCTCCCGCGCGATGGAATTGCTGCGGCGCAAGGGCGTGCAGGTCACGGAAATCGACGCCACTTCCGATCCGGAGAAACGTCAGGAGATGATCCAGCGCTCCGGCCGATGGACCTTCCCGCAGATATTCGTGGGCGACACGCATGTCGGCGGCTGTGACGATTTGCACGCATTAGAGCGCGACGGCGGCCTCGACCCGCTGCTATCGGGAACCTGATGCGTAGACTTCGTACCGCCGTCGTGCAGTTGCGTTCGGGCATCGAGCCCGCCGCGAACCGCGCCGCCGCCATGCCGCTCTTGCGCGAGGCCGCGTCCGCCGGTGCGCGCCTGATCGCGACGCCGGAAAACACCACGCGCATGGACCGCAATCGCGCGCGCATGTTTGCGGCCGTGGGGCCCGAGAAGGGCGATCCAGAATTGTTGGCCTGGGGCCGCGCCGCGCAAGAACTCGGCGTGTGGCTGCTGATGGGCTCGGGTCCGATCGCGGCCGGCGACGGCAAAGTGTTCAACCGCTCGTTTTTCTTCGATCCCGACGGCAGAATTGTCGCCCGCTACGACAAGATCAATTTGTTCGACGTCACGCTCGGCGGCACGGAGAATTATCGCGAGAGCGACACCGTGCAGGGCGGCGGCCAAGCTGTTGTCGTCGAGGGGCCGATGGGCGCGAAGCTCGGTCTCACCATTTGCTATGACGTGCGTTTTGCGCCGCTCTATGCATCGCTGGCGCGCGCGGGCGCGGAGATCATCGCGGTGCCAGCCGCCTTCACCGTGCCGACGGGCCAAGCGCATTGGGAAATTCTGCTACGTGCACGTGCGATTGAAACGGGTTCGTTCGTCATCGCGCCGGCGCAGGGTGGACAGCACGAGGACGGCCGCGCGACCTGGGGTCATTCGATGATCATCGACCCCTGGGGAAAGGTGTTGGCGCAGCTCGACCACGATGAGCCCGGCTTGATCATCGCTGATCTCGACTTAGATGAGGTCGCCAGCGCGCGGGCGAGAATCCCGGCGTGGCAAGGCGGGAGGGAATTCAAGGCGCCATGATCCGCTACGATTTGCGGTGCGACAACGGCGACGAGTTCGAAGCGTGGTTCGGCTCGATCGCCGATTACGACAAGCAGGCTGCGTCCGGCTTGGTGGAATGCCCCCATTGTGGTTCCAAGCATGTCGAGAAAGCGCCGATGGCGCCGTCGGTGGTGACGGGGCGCAAGAAGGACGCGCGCAAAGAGCGCGCCGTCGCCATGGCTATGGCGGCCAAGGTGCGCGAGCACATCCGGGAGAATTTCGACTATGTCGGCGATAAGTTCGCCGATGAGGCGCGGAAGATTCATGCCGGCGAAAGCGAAGAACGTGCGATCTGGGGCGAGGCCACGCCGGAGCAGGCCCGCGAGCTCGCCGAAGAGGGGATCGCGGCGGCCCCCTTGCCAGCGGACCTTGCGCCAACGCCGCCGAAGAAGCTCAACTGACGCAGGCGCGCTTGACGTAGATCAATGCCTTCGACCGGCGGCGCGGGCCATCTGCGCCGTGTGGATACGAGATTTCTAAAATACGCTGAGCAGAGCGCCCCGCGCTATACGAGCTATCCGACCGCCCCGCATTTCAACGCGTCCGTCGACGGACGCGTTTACCTTGACTGGCTTGCCGAACTGCCGGCGGACGCTTCGCTTTCACTCTATCTGCACACGCCCTATTGCCGCGAGATGTGCTGGTATTGCGGCTGCCACGCCTTCTCGGTGAAGCGCGATGAACCGGTGGCGCAATTCGTCGAGGCGATCCAAACCGAGATCGACGCCGTCGCAGCCGCCATAGCCGCGCGGCATGTGACGGAAATCCATTGGGGCGGCGGTACGCCCAATTCGCTGAGCCCTGAGCGCTTCGAGGCTATCGCCGCCCATTTGGCGCAGCGCTTTGATGTGAGCGCCTGCGAACGCCACGCCGTCGAGATTGATCCGCGCTTGCTGACCCCGGAGCACGTCGCCGCGATGGCGCGCATCGGCGTGAACCGCGCTTCGCTCGGCGTACAGGATTTCGACGACGCGGTGCAGCGCGCCATCGGGCGGGTGCAGCCGTTCGAGCAGGTGCGCGACGCGGCGGCGATGCTGCGTGCAGGCGGCGTGGAGGCGCTGAGCTTCGACCTGATGTATGGCCTGCCGCAGCAGACGCTCGATAGCGTGCGGCGCACGGCGGAAATGGCGCTGTCGTTGAAGCCGGCGCGCTTCTCGGTGTTCGGCTATGCGCATGTGCCGTGGTTCAAGACTCGCCAGCGTTTGATTGACAGCGCCGCCCTCCCAGGGGCCGCCGCGCGGCACGACTTGGCGGAGGCGATCCGCGAGACGCTCGCGTCCGCCGGCTATGTTGAAATCGGCTACGATCACTACGCCCGCCCCGACGATCCCATTGCCATAGCGGCTGAGGGCGGCCTCCTTGCGCGCAATTTTCAGGGCTTCGTCGAGACGTCCTGCGATGCGCTGATTGGGCTCGGCCCTTCGGCCATCTCCACCTTGCCGCAAGGCTATGCTCAGAACGAGCCCGAGGTCGGCGCTTGGCGAAAGGCCGTCATGGATGGCGGCTTCGCCACCAAGCGGGGCAGGGGACTGACTGATGAGGATCGCCGTCGGCGCGAGCTGATCATGCGCTTGTTGTGTGATTTTGAGCTGGACCTCGCCGGGTATGGCGGGCTGGCCGCGTTCCCGGAGGCCGCAAGCGAGCTTAGGGCGCTGGCGGCCGACGGATTAGTCGAATTGGCGGAGGACCGGATCGCAGTGCCGAACGCTGCGCGCGCTTTCGCCAGATTGGCGGCTCAGACCTTCGATGCGTATAGGGATACCGGCACGGCGCGGCATTCGCGGGCGGTGTAGGGTGCCGCTTGCCTCTGCGCCCCGGCCTCTCTATATCCCCGGCTCACTTCGCACGCGGGAGCGGCGGGGCGGTCTGAAAGCGGCCGTTTCCTCCATCCGGTCTGGGGCAACCCAGGTTCTCCCGTGGCGGCAAACCGGAAAAGGAACGACATATGGCGCTGCCTGAATTCAGCATGCGTCAGCTCTTGGAAGCTGGCGCGCACTTTGGTCACCAGACCCACCGTTGGAACCCGAAGATGGATCGCTACATCTTCGGCGAAAAAGCCAACATCCACATTCTCGACCTGTCGCAGACGGTGCCGTTGCTGCACCAAGCGCTGCTGAAGGTGCGCGAAGTCGCCGCGAACGGCGGCCGGGTGCTGTTCGTCGGCACCAAGCGCCAAGCCGCGGATCAGATCAAAGCGGCGGCGCAACGCTCGGCCCAGTATTTTGTGAACTCGCGCTGGCTCGGCGGCACGCTGACGAACTGGCAAACGGTGTCGAAGTCGATCGCGCGTCTGCGCGAGCTGCAGAACATCATCGACGGCGGCGGCGTGGGCCTCACCAAGCGTGAAGTGCTGAACCTGACGCGCGAACGCGACAAACTCGATCGCTCGCTCGGCGGCATCGCGCTGATGGGCGGCGTGCCGGATCTGATGTTCGTGATCGACACCAACAAGGAAGCGATCGCCATTCAGGAAGCCAAGAAGCTTGGCATCCCGGTTGTCGCCATCGTCGACAGCAATTGCGATCCGGATGAAGTCACGTTCCCGATCCCGGGCAATGACGACGCCGCGCGCGCGATCCAGCTCTATTGCGACCTGATCGCCGACGCGATCCTCGACGGTCTCACGGAAAACCAAGTCCGTGGCGGTCGCGATATCGGCGCTTCGGAGCGTCCGCCGGTCGAAGCGGCGGTTCGCGAAGAACGTCCGCCGGTCCCGGTCGAAAGCCCGATGGATGGCCCGACCGGCGCGAATTACTGACACGCACGCAGTCTAGTTTGGGCGCGCTTCGCATGAGCCCGCTCGAAATTTAGGAGTACGAACATGGCGGAAATTACCGCTGCGCTGGTCAAAGACCTGCGCGAGAAAACTGGCGTCGGCATGATGGATTGCAAGAAGGCGCTGGCCGAGACCAACGGCGACCTCGAAGCCGCAGTCGATTGGCTGCGCGCGAAAGGCCTGTCCAAGGCGGCGAAGAAGGCCGACCGCGCCGCCGCGGAAGGCATCGTCGCGATCGCGCTGGCGGCCGATCACGGCACGGTGGTCGAGCTCAATTCCGAGACCGACTTCGTCGCCCGCAACGCCGACTTCCAAAAAGCCGCTGGCGATTTCGCCAAGCTGGCTCTGGTGGTCGACACCCACGATGCGCTGCTCGACAGCGTGCACGAAGGCCAAAAGGTCTCCGAAGCGGTGACGCAGCTCATCGCCACGATCGGCGAGAACATTACGTTGCGCCGCTCGGCGAAGCTGAAGGTCGATAATGGCGTGATCGCCGCCTACGTGCACTCGAAGGTGGACGGCCAGGACCATCTGGGCCGCATCGCCGTGCTGGTGGCGCTGGAATCCACGGGCGACAAGGCGGAGCTGGAAAGCTTCGGCAAGAAGCTCGCCATGCACATCGCCTCGGCCAACCCGCTGGCGCTCAGCGAGGCCGACATCCCGGCTGATCGCGTCGAGCGCGAGAAGGCGGTTCTGCTGGAGCAGCTGAAGGAAGACCCGAAGGCCGCCGGCAAGCCGCAACAAGTGCTCGACAAGATGATCGAGGGCCGCATGCGCAAATTCTTCGAGGAATCCGTGCTGACCAAGCAGGCCTTTGTTCTGAACCCGGATCAAACGGTGGAAGCCGCCGTCGCTGAGGCCGCCAAGGCGGCGGGCGCACCGGTCACGATCAAGTCGTTCGTGCGTTTCGGCGTCGGCGAGGGTGTCGAGAAGAAGGCAGACGATTTCGCGGCCGAAGTTGCGGCGATGTCGGGCCAAAAGACCTGAGCCGGGAGAGCAACGGCTGAGCTTTGAGGGCGCGAGGATCACCTCGCGCCCTTTTTGTGTTGTGGATATGTTCCCCGCAGACGCAAACCTCTGAACTTGCGGCTGACTCTCGCACCGCGCCTAGTCTATAGATTCTGCCTCATGAGCCTCGCCGAACAACAAACGAGCCCCGCGCCGCGCACCTATAAGCGCGTGCTGTTGAAAATCTCCGGCGAAGCGCTGATGGGCGAGGGCCAATACGGCATCGACCAGGCGACCTGCGAACGCATGGCGCGTGAAGTTGTCGACGCGGTGAACGCCGGAACCGAAATGTGTCTTGTCATCGGCGGTGGAAACATTTTCCGCGGCATGCAAGGCGCGGCGAAGGGCATGGAGCGCGCCAGCGCCGATTACATGGGCATGCTCGCCACGGTGATGAACGCGCTCGCCATGCAGAACGCCATCGAAGCCATTGGCGGCCAAGCGCGTGTGCTGTCGGCGATCCCGATGGTGACAGTGTGCGAGCCATATATTCGTCGCCGCGCGATGCGCCACATGGAGAAGGGCCGCATCGTCATCTTCGCCGCCGGTACGGGCAATCCATTCTTCACTACGGACACGGCCGCCGCATTGCGCGCAGCGGAAATGGGCTGCGACGCGCTGTTCAAGGGCACGCAAGTCGACGGCGTTTATTCCGACGATCCGAAAAAGGTGAAGGATGCGACGCGTTACGATCATCTGACCTATCACGAAGTCATCGCCCGCGACCTGCGCGTGATGGACACGTCGGCGATCTCGCTCATGCGCGACAACGGCATTCCGATTGTCGTCTTCTCCATCCACACACGCGGGGGCTTGGCCGATGTGTTGGCCGGCCGCGGCGTTTGCACCACCATTAGCGACTAGGGACCAAGAACATGGCCGCGCCTGCTCCTTTCAAACTCGATGATTACAAGAAGCGCATGGATGGCGCGCTTACTGCGCTGCAGAACGAGTTCAGCGGTCTTCGCACTGGCCGTGCTTCGCCGCAGCTGCTCGATCCGATCACGGTTGAAGTTTATGGCGCCGTATCGCCGCTCAATCAGGTCGCCAGCGTCACCGTGCCTGAGCCGCGCATGATCTCGGTGCAAGTCTGGGACAAGAGCGCGGTTTCGGCCGTGGATAAGGCAATCCGCTCCTCGAGTCTGGGCCTCAATCCGATCATGGACGGTCAGACCCTGCGCATTCCGATCCCACCGCTGACCGGCGAGCGTCGTGCGGAGCTGGCGAAGGTTGCAGGCAAGTACGCCGAAAGCGCGCGCGTTGCCGTGCGCAACGTCCGCCGCGACGCGATGGATCATTTAAAGAAGCTCGAGAAGGATCACGCGATCAGCGAGGACGAGCATAAGAAGCTCGGCGCCGAGGTGCAGAAGGCGACCGACGAGCACATCAAGAAGATCGATGAATCCTTGAAGCACAAGGAAGAGGAAATCACGCAAGTGTAGCGAACAGCGAATAGGGAATAGCGGTGAGGCGTGAGACGCCCGCTCGCTACTCGCCGTTCGCGATGGCGCTATTCGCTCATCATGGCACAGCCTTCCGCCTCCCAAGCGCCGGCGTCTTCACCGCGCCACGTCGCCATTATCATGGACGGAAACGGCCGTTGGGCGAAGCAGCGCGGCAGGCCCCGCACGTTTGGCCACGCCGAGGGTGTGGAAGCGCTGCGGCGAACAGTGGAGGCCGCCGGTGAACTTGGCGTCCAATATCTGACGGTGTTCGGCTTCTCGACCGAGAATTGGCGTAGGCCTGCGGAAGAAGTGAGCGCGCTGTTCGATCTGCTGCGGCTCTATGTGGCGCGTGACCTCGACAAACTGGTCAATGAAGGCGTCCGCGTGCGTGTGATCGGCGAACGCAAAGGCCTCCAACCGGACATCGCCGAGATCATCGAAAACGCCGAAGCCAAGTCGCGCCAGAACGACAAGCTCAATCTGATCATCGCTTTCAATTATGGCGGTCAAGATGAGATCGCCCGAGCTGCACGCCGGCTTGTCGCCGATGTCGCCGCCGGCAAGATCAGGACGGAAGACATTAATCCAGACACGTTCGGCGCCTACCTGGACACGGCCGGCTGGCCGCCCCCGGATCTGTTGATCCGCACATCTAACGAATATCGCTTGTCGAACTTCATGTTGTGGCAGGCGGCCTATACGGAGCTCGTATTCACCGACACGCTCTGGCCCGACTTCGACAAGCGTGCGCTTGAGAGCGCCATCGCTGAGTACAACAAGCGCGAACGCCGCTTCGGAGGGACGGAACCTGTCGCGTCCTGAGGCCGTCGATGCGCACCCCGCGCGCAGTGATTGGTCCGATTTGGGCGCTCGGATCGCATCGGGCTTGGTGTTGGCGTCGGCCGGGGCGACAGCGGCCTGGTTCGGCGGTCCCTGGCTCGCGGCCGCGTGCGGCGCCGCCGTTGTCGCCATGAGCTATGAATGGGCGCGGATGAGCGAGCCCCACGCGCTCATGCCGGCATTTGTGTTCTCACTCGCGGGTTCGCTCGGCGCGGTGTTGTTCGCGAGCTGGCAGCATCTGCACTACGCTGCCGTCTGGCTCTTGGTGTGTTCGTTGGCGTCAGGCTTGCGCCGGCGCTCCATCACCCATTTTGTCGAAACCGTCGGCGGCGCCATCTATATTGGCTTCCCGTGCGCTATCTTTCTGTGGCTGCGCGACCGCGGGCCTGAAGGTCTTGAGACCATCTTGGCGCTCTTCGCCATCATCTGGGCGACGGACATTTTCGCCTATTTCGGCGGTAAGCTCATTGGCGGGCCCAAGATCGCGACGGGGCTTTCGCCAAACAAGACATGGTCGGGCATCGTCGCTGGGGTTCTGGCTGGCGCCGCCGCTGGCCTTGGCTGCAGCTTTCTGTTTCAAGCCGAGTCCAATTTGCGCCTGGCGTGGCTTGGCATCGGCGCGGTTATTGGGTTCACGGGGCTTATGGGCGATCTATTCGAGTCATTCTTGAAGCGCCGTTTCGGGGTGAAGGACGCCAGCCGGCTCATCCCGGGTCATGGCGGCGTACTCGACCGGATCGATAGTCTTATGGCGGCGTCGCTGTTGGTTGGGGCGGCGCTTGCGTTCGGCCCGCGCACTACCGCGCTGCTGTTTGGGAGCGGTCTGTGAGCCGTTCGATTTCTATCCTTGGCGTCACCGGCTCGATCGGTCAGTCCACCATCGCCGTGGTTGAGGAAATGCGCGGGCAGGGGCAGGACATTCGGGTCGAGGCCATCACCGCAGGCCAGAACCTCAGCGGCCTAGCTGACGCCTGCCGGGCGCTTCGTCCGAAATTCGCCGCCGTCGCCGATGCGGCCCTGTTGGCCGCCGCCCGCGAAGCGCTGGTGGGATTGGGCGTCGAGGTCGGGGCGGGGGAATCGGCGCTGGAAGAGGCCGGCGCCCGGCCGGCCGATTGGGTAATGTCAGCCATCGTCGGCGCGGCGGGCTTAGCCCCGACGATGGCGGCGGTCCGCCGCGGGGCGACGGTGGCGCTGGCGAATAAGGAATGCCTCGTCTGCGCCGGCCCGCTCTTTATAAACGCCGCCAAGACGCACGGCGCGCAGCTGCTGCCGGTGGATTCAGAGCACAACGCCATCTTTCAGGTGCTGACCCATCCCCAGCGGGTCGAGAAACTCACGCTGACGGCCTCCGGCGGCCCGTTTCGCACCGCGAGCCGCGAGGTCATGTCGACCGCCACGCCGGAACAGGCCTGCGCGCACCCCAAATGGAACATGGGCCGGAAGATATCGGTCGATAGCGCCACCCTGATGAATAAGGGACTGGAGCTGATTGAAGCTTCTTATCTCTTTGGTTTTCCGTCGGATTCGATCGACGTGATCGTCCACCCGCAGAGTACGATCCATAGTCTTGTGCATTATGTAGACGGCTCGGTTCTGGCGCAGATGGCGACACCGGACATGCGTATCCCGATCGCCTATGCCTTGGCGTGGCCCGACCGCGTCCCGGTTTCGACGGCGAGGCTGGATCTGGCGGCGCTCGGTTCGCTCACCTTTGAGGCGCCTGACGCCTCCCGTTTTCCCGCCCTGGGACTTTGCCGGGCGGCTCTCGACTCGGGGGCCGCCGCCACGACTGCGCTCAGCGCCGCCAATGAGGTCGCGGTGGAAGCGTTCCTGGCCGGACAGATCGGATTCCTCGATATTTGCCGGACAGTCGAGGAGGCCTTGGGTGGGCTGGAACGGGCTGAGTCAGGGCTCATCGCAAAATCGCCCACATCGTTCGATCAGGTGGCGGCGGTGGATCGAGCCGCGCGGGAAGCCGCGCGGCGGATTGCGGGAAGCCTGGCGGCAGCCTAAAGGGCTGGCAGCGCTCCAAGAAACAGAGGCGCGGAGGAAACCGGGCGAATGGACGTTTTGCAGAACCTTCTGATCTACGCTGGCTCCTTTGTCGTGGTGCTGAGCGTGGTCGTGTTCGTGCATGAGTTCGGCCATTTCCAAGTCGCCCGTTGGCGCGGCGTCGCCATCGACACGTTCTCGATCGGTTTCGGCAAGACCCTGGCGAGCTGGCGTGACAAGCAAGGCGTCGAGTGGAAGATCGGGGCGTTGCCGCTGGGCGGCTATGTCAAATTCGCCGACGACGCCGACGCGATGTCGACCGCGCCGCGCGAAAAGATCGAAAGCCCTGAAGCATTGGCGGCGGCGCGCGCCAAAGGTCTCTTCCACGCCCAGCCGCTTTCGACCCGGTCGATGGTGGTGGCGGCTGGACCATTCACAAATTTCGTTTTCTCAATTCTCGCGTTCGCGTTGCTTGCACTCATCGTGGGCCGCGAAACGACAGACCCGAATGCGATCCCGGCGCGCATTGCCGCCGTTGCAGCGAATTCCGCGGCGCAATCGGCAGGTTTGCAGACAGGCGATATCATCGTCGCGGTCGACGGCGTGACGGTTCGCAATTTCTCAGAGCTGCAGGCGCAAGTGGCCCCGGCCGCGGACCGTGCGTTGAACGTGACCGTCGAGCGCAACGGCGCTCAGCAGCAATTCCAGATTACGCCGACCCGCGCCGCCAACGGCCGCGCGGTGCTTGGCGTCACGGGTCCGCTGCCGCTTGAGTCCGAGCGCGTGATCGAACGCTTTGGTCCGCTTGAAGCGCTAAACCAAGGCGCTGCGAATACGTGGGGCATCATCGCCCAGACCGGCGCCTATATCGGCGCCATCTTCTCCGGACGTGAATCGGGCGATCAAATCGCCGGCCCGCTCGGCATCATCAATGTTTCCGGCCAGGTCGCTTCGTCCGCCCTCAGCGCCGGCCCTGAGGATACCTCGCTTGGCGACCGCCTCGGCATGCTGGCGCTCTCCCTGCTGAACCTGGCCGCCGTGCTTTCGGTGGCGGTTGGCTTTGTCAATTTGCTGCCAATTCCGATTTTGGATGGCGGGCATCTCCTCTTTTACGGCATCGAGGCTGTGCGCGGTGGGAAGCCGCTGCCGCCTTCGGCGCAGGAATGGGCCTATCGGGCCGGATTCGCCGTGATGGCGAGTTTGTTTTTATTCGCGACCTGGAACGACATAACCAGACTCTTTCCGGGAGCGCAGTAACAGCGCCTCGTCCTTGTGTTTCGTCACGGGATGGGGTCTTACAAACGCGGCGCTGGGGAGCGCCACAAAGCGTCGAGGGCGTGAATGAAGCGGGTTCTGCGGGATGTCGTTCTCGGCGCTATGAGCGTCGCCACGGTGGGCGCCGGTACGGTGTTGGCCACATCGAGCGATGCTTATGCGCAAGAGGGGACGCAAGGCGCCGCGCCTGCGGCCGAACAATCGGGCGTCGCCATTCGGCGTATTCTGGTTGAAGGCAATCAGCGGATCGAGCCGGCGACGATCACGTCCTACTTGCTGGTGCGCCCGGGCGACACGTTCGACGCCGAGCGGATCGACTTGTCGCTGAAAACACTGTTCGCCACCGGCCTGTTCGCCGACGTGCAGATCGAGCAACGCGGCGGCGATCTTGTCGTGGCTGTGATCGAAAACCCGGTCATCAACCGCGTGATCTTCGAAGGCATGCGCACGCTCGACGAGGAAGACCTCGAGGATGAAGTGCAAGCGCGTCCGCGTTCGGTGTTCACGCCCGCGCGCGCGCAAGGCGATGTGCAACGCATCATCGAAGTCTATCGTCGCGCCGGCCGTTTCGCAGCGCAGGTGACGCCGCAAGTCCGCGAACTCGACCAGAACCGCGTCGACCTGATTTTCGAAGTCGACGAGGGTCCGGTCACGGGCGTTCGCGATATCAATTTCATCGGCAACGAGGCGTTCTCGGATCGTCGTCTGCGCGACGCGATCGTGACGGCCGAGTCGAGCTGGTGGAATTTCTTCAGCAGCAACGACAATTACGATCCGGACCGCCTTGAGTACGATCGTGAACAGCTGCGTCAGTATTACAACAATCGCGGCTATGCCGATTTCCGCGTTGTCTCCGCCGTCGCGGAACTGACGCCAGACCAGAAGGACTTCTTCATCACCTTCACGGTTGACGAAGGTCCGCGCTACGAGTTCGGCGAGATTCGGGTGCAGACCGCGCTCAACCGCTTACCGGAAGAATTGCTGCGTTCGGCGGTGCCCATTCGCACCGGCACGGAATTCCGCGGCGACCTGATCGAGGATGCGATTGACTCGATGAGTTACATCGCCGGCACCGTGGGCTACGCCAACGTTGACATCGTGCCGATGATCGAGCGCGATCCTGAGACGCGACGCGTCAACATCACGTTCGAGGTTGATGAAGGCCCGCGGGTGTTCATCGAACGTATCGATATCGTCGGCAATACGCGCACCATCGATCCGGTCATTCGCCGCGAAATGATGGTGAGTGAAGGCGATGCGTTTAACCGCGTTCTGCTTGACCGCTCGCGCCAGCGCATCCGCGCGCTCGGCTTCTTCGGCGACGTCACGGTTGAGGACGCCGACGGATCGCAGCCCGACCGCTCAGTGGTTACGGTGACGGTGGAGGAGCAATCGACCGGCGAACTCGCGTTCGCAGCCGGCTATTCCTCGACCGAGAGCTTCTTGTTCGACGTGTCGATCACCGAACGCAACCTGCGCGGCCGCGGCCAATTCCTGCGCTTGCGTGCGTCATCCAGTTCGCAGCGCCAACAAGTGGACATCCGTTTCACGGAGCCGCGCTTCTTGGGTCGTGAAATCGCGGCCGGGGTAGATATTTATTCGCTTCGCACGGACTTCTCGTCGCAATCGTCGTTCGAGAACCAGTCGACGGGCATTGGCTTGCGCACGAGTTTCCCGGTTTCGGACCGCACCAGTCTGGGGCTCACATACTCGCTCATTCAGGACGACACCGAAATCACGGACGCCTATGTCAGCGTCGGCAGCGAAGTGGTCGAGCAGTGTGACGAGGCGAACGTCAATCGACCGTATTTGTGCGAGCAGGAGGGAACGTTCCTCACGTCGGTCCTGGGCGCGACGATCAACATGGATCGCCGGAACGATCCAATCCGCGCGACGCGGGGCTTCGATCTGCAATTGCGCCAGGACCTTGCGGGCCTGGGCGGGGAGGTGAATTACCTGCGTACGGAACTTGAGGGCGGCATCTATTACGGCCTAGGTCGCGGTTTCCGCGCCAGTTTCCGGGGCTCGGCCGGCTTTATTGACGGCTGGGGCGGTGACGATGTCCGCATCAATGACCGTTTCTTCAAGGGCGGGTCCTCGTTCCGCGGCTTCGACGTCGCCGGCATCGGTCCCAGACAGCTGATCGTGAACAATACGACCGGTGAGATCGAGGACATTGGCGACGCACTGGGCGGTAACGTATTCGCCATCGGCACCCTGCAATTGGACGTGCCGCTGCCGCTCCCAGAATCCTTCTCGTTGGGCAGCGCGCTGTTCGTTGATTTCGGCACGTTGGGCGTGATCGACTCTGGGAACCGTGAATCAATTCCAGTCGACTCCGATAGCAGCCTTATTGTTGACGACAGTGCGAGTTTGAGAGTGTCGGCGGGTGTGTCTGTGTTCTGGGATTCGCCGTTCGGCCCGGTTCAGTTCGACTTCGCGCACCCGATCGAGAGCGAGGAATACGACAAGACAGAAGAATTCCGGTTCTCGACCCGGACCAATTTCTGAGGAGAAGGCGCGATATGCGTTTGTTGAGCATCGTTTCCGCGGCTGCTGTTGCAGTGGTCGCTCTGGCCGCCACGCCTGACGCTTACGCGCAGCGTGGCCGCAACAACCAATCGACCACCGCCGTGGTCATCAACTACCAGCGGGTGCTGCAGGAATCGGCCATGGGCCGCGATATGGCCACGAAGCTGCAGCAGGTCCGCGCGCAGGTGCAGACCGAAGCCCAGGCGTTGGCGCCTGAACAACAGAGCATCGAACAAGAAGCGCAGCGTCTTCAGGGCACGCTTCGCAATCGTTCGGCAGAGCAAATCCGCAACGATCCGCAGGCCCAGGCGCTCGCTCAGCGTCAGCAACAACTCCAGGCGCGCGCCGCTGGTCTGCAGGGCGACCTCGAATGCACCCAGCTGATTTCGCTGCGTGACTTCGACCGTGCAGTCTCGCCGGTTGTGCGCAGCGTAATGGAATCGCGCGGCGCGGGCATCGTGCTGGACGCCAACAGCACCCAGCTGGCGCTGCCGGAATTCGACATCACCAACGCGGTGATCCAGGCGCTGGACGGCAACCAAGCCACCCGGACCTCGAACGTGACGCGCCACGCGGTGGCTGAATGCACCCAGTCGGCGGCGCAGCAAACGCCGCCTGCGCAATAACGCTCGGCGTGACATTGGGCCTCGACGGCGCCAGATAGGCGTATGATCGATCCCCGCTTTTACGAGGCGCTCGGACCGGTGACGGTCCGGGCGCTTTCGCCTTCTGGCGAAATCGGCGGCGACGCCGAACACAAGCTCACGGGCGCCGCTCCCGCCGACCGCGCTGGCCCCAACGACCTCTGCTATTATGAAGGCAAGAAAGCCGCTGTGCTGGACAGCGCTCCTGGCGCCTGCATCATCACGCCGGCCCAGGCGCATCTAGCGCCGAAGGCGGCGGCGTTGATATTCTCCGAGCGTCCGCGATCGCTTTTTGCGCGTTTGGTTCCGGCGCTGTTGCGGCCGCGCTCGTTTGCGTCGAATGCGCCCGCTGTGCACCCCAGCGCCAAGCTCGAAGATGGCGTGCGGCTTGGGGCCGGCGTTGTCATTGGCGCTGATGCCCAGATTGGCGCGGGCGCTGAAATTGGCCCCAACAGCGTGATCGGTCCAGGCGTGACGATTGGTCGACGTACGCGCATTGGCGCGCGCGTTTCCATTGCCTTTGCCTTGGTCGGCGACGACGTAAGCATTCTGGCCGGCGCCGTCATTGGCGAGCAGGGGTTCGGCGTGGCCGGCGACGCATCGGGTCCGGTGGACGTGCCCCACCTGGGACGCGTGATCATCCAGGACCGGGTGACCATCGGCGCGAATTCAACCGTCGACCGCGCGGTGTTCGACGACACCATTATCGGCGAGGGGACGAAGATCGATAATCTTTGCCACATAGCCCACAATTGCATCATCGGGCGCGGGGTGTTGATTGCCGCCTTTGGCGGCATTTCGGGTTCGACCGTCATTGGCGACCACGCCACGCTGGGCGGCCGTGTGGGTATCGGCGACCATCGCACGATCGGCGCCGGGGCCACTCTTGCCGGGGGCGCTGCGGTGTTCCAAGACGTGCCGCCAGGCGAGGTCTGGAGCGGATATCCTGCCAGGCCGCTACGCAAATGGCTCCGTGAAGCGGCATGGCTGAGCCGCCGCGCCGCGGGCGGTCGCGAAGAAGGCAAATAAGTTGAGC
Organism: Vitreimonas sp.; assembly: GCF_036392335.1. Classification (NCBI taxonomy): domain Bacteria; kingdom Pseudomonadati; phylum Pseudomonadota; class Alphaproteobacteria; order Hyphomonadales; family Hyphomonadaceae; genus Vitreimonas; species Vitreimonas sp. The sequence continues at coordinate 50,410 of NZ_DASVYD010000014.1, read as the reverse complement.
GAACACCAAACGACCTCGGGCGGCGAGAGCATTGAGATCTCCGAAGTGCTGCAGCGCCTGCCGCATCGCTATCCGTTCCTGCTGATCGATCGGGCGACTGATTACGTCGCGAACACCAGCATTCGCGGCATCAAGAACGTGACCATCAACGAGCCGTTCTTCCCTGGCCATTTTCCTGGCGCCCCTGTGATGCCGGGCGTGTTGCAGATCGAGGCCTTGGCGCAGACGGGCGCATTGCTCATGTCCAAGACGCTCGAAGCCGACATTTCGAAGCATCTCATCCTTTTCATGTCGGTCGAGAATGCGCGCTTTAAGCGGCCGGTGATGCCGGGCGATGTGATGGAGATGCCCGTGGAAGTGCTCTTCCAGCGCCGCAACATCTTCAAGTTCAGAGGCCGCGTCGAAGTGCGCGGTGAATTGGCGACCGAGTGCGAATTCGCGGCGATGAAAGCGGACCGTCCAGCATGAGCGCGAAAATCCATCCCACCGCCGTGGTCGATCAGAGCGCCGAGTTCGGCGACGAGGTTGAGGTCGGCCCCGGTTGCGTCATCGGTCCGAACGTAAAGCTCGGCGACCGCACGCGTCTTGTGGCGCACGTGTTCATCGAGAGCCACACCTCGCTCGGCAAGGACAACGTCGTGTTTCCCTTCGCCGCGCTCGGCGGCGCCCCGCAGGATCTCTCCTATCGTGGAGAGGCGACACGTTTGGAGATTGGCGACAATAATGTGATCCGCGAACACGCCACGCTTTCGCGCGGCACCGCGCGCGGGCGGTCTGTGACGTCGATCGGCGATAATTGCCTGATCATGGGCAATTGCCACGTCGCACATGATTGCGACGTCGGCAACAACGTCATTATGGCGCAAACGGCGACGATCGGCGGCCATGTGAAGGTGGGCGATTTCGCCTTTCTCGGCGGTCTCTCGGGCGTCCACCAGCATGGCCGCATCGGTCGCTATGCGTTCGTTGGCGCCTCTGCGCTCATGACCACGGATCTCATCCCGTTCGGCTCGGCGATCGGCAATCATGCGCATCTGGGCGGCCTCAATGTCGTGGGCCTGAAGCGTAGAGGTTTCTCGCGTGATCAGATCCACGATCTCCGCGCCGCCTATCGTCTCCTCTTCGCCGAGGAGGGCACCTTCCAAGAGCGCTTGGAAGATTGCGCCGAACTCTATGCCAACAATCCGCACGTGATGGAGATCGTGGATTTCATCCGCGTGGATGCGGCGCGGCCGCTGTGCATGCCGCGGGACTGACACGCATGGCGTCCTGGTCCAAGCTTGGCATTATTGCCGGCGGCGGCGAATTGCCCGTCGTTTTGGCTGAGCATTACGCCGCCACAGGCCGCCCATATTTCGTCGCACGCGTGACGCCCTATGCGGACGCTGCGCTTGAAGCGCATCCGGGATCAAGCAACGGCCTCGGCCACATGGGCGCACGCATGGACGCGATGCGCGAAGCGGGCTGCGACGCGATCGTGCTGCTCGGCCAGGTGCCGCGTCAGGATCCGCGCAACCTCGATCTCGATGCTGGGGGTATGGCGATGGTTCCAGCGCTGCTGGCCGCAGCGCCGAAGGGCGACGATGCCTTGCTGCGCGCGCTGCTGTCGGAGCATGAACGCGCCGGCTTTCGCGTGATCGGCGCCGATGAGGCCATGAGCGACCTGCTGGCGCCGCCGGGCGCGTGGGGCGCCGTGGCGCCGACGCCGGCGCAGCAGCGCGACATCGCGCGTGCAGCCAAAGTCGCGGCCGCGATTGGCTCATATGATGTGGGTCAAGGCGTGGTTGTTTGTGATGGTCTAGTGCTTGCGGTCGAAGCACAGGAAGGCACTGATGCGATGTTGCGCCGCGTAAGCGACTTGCCGCTGAGCGTACGCGGAACGCCGGACGCACGGCGCGGCGTGCTGGTGAAGCGGCCGAAGCCCATTCAGGAACGTCGCATCGACATGCCGACGATGGGCGTGCGGACCGTCCATGGCGCGGCCATCGCTGGTCTTGCGGGCATCGCCGTCGAAGTCGGCGGCGCGCTCGTGGTGCGTCGTGATGAGGTGATCGCGGCTGCGGATCGGGCCGGCATTTTTGTATTTGGCTTCACGCCGGCGGACGTCGGCGAAGCGTGAGCGGCAAGATATTCCTCGTCGCCGCGGAATCCTCCGGCGATGCTTTGGGCGCGGATTTGGCAAGCGTGCTGAAGCAACGCGACCCTTCTCTAGAGCTCGCCGGCGTCGGCGGCGCCTTAATGGAAGCAGAGGGGTTGAAGAGCCAGGTCGATATTTCCGGCCTTGCGGTGCTCGGCTTCATCGACGGTCTGCTTGCCTACAAGCGCGTGAAAATCGCCGTCGATGCCGCGGTGACGGCCATCCTTGCCGCCAAGCCGGACGTCGTGGTGTTGATCGATTCCTGGGGTTTCACGTTGCGTGTGGCGCGCGGCGTGCGCGCGGCGGCGCCAGAGATCAAGCTCGTCAAATATGTTGGCCCACAGGTTTGGGCCAGTCGGCCAGGCCGCGCCAAGACACTCGCCGCCGCCGTCGATCATTTGATCTGTATCCATGATTTCGAAGTGCCATTCTATGCGCCCTATAATTTACCGTGCACGGTGTGCGGCCATCCGGCGCTCGGGCGATTCAAACGGGGTGACGGGACGGCGTTTCGTGCGCGGCACGGTTTTAACGCGTCGGACAAACTTCTTCTCGTTTTGCCCGGGAGTCGACCGAGCGAAATTCGCCGTATTGGCCCGACGCTCTGGCGTGGGGCCGCACTGCTAAGGCGCGACCGCCCTGATCTGCGACTTGTTGTTGTCGCCGCGCACGCCGTGCGCGACGCGGTGGTCGCGCAAACGCCGGAGTCGGCGCTCATCGTCGACGAGAGCGAGAAGGAAGACGCGTTCGCCGCCGCGACCGCCTCGCTTGCGGCGTCAGGCACGGTGACGACTGAAGTCGCGCTGCAAGGCGCGCCCTTGGTGATCGGATACAAGCTCGGCTGGATCACCTGGGCGTTGGCGCGCGCTTTTCTGTTCAAGGGCAAATACACCACGCTGATGAACGTCGCCGCTGATGCAGAGGTCGCGCCGGAGCTGATTCAAACCCGCTTTACGCCGGCCCATCTCGCGCGCGCGGCCGCGCCGCTGCTGGATGACGCGGCTAAGCGCGCCGCCCAAGTGCGTGCGCAGAACGACGCACTCGACAAGATGGGCAGAGGAGGGCGCCCGGCCAGCGAGATCGCCGCCGACGCCGTCATCAACGTGATGCGCGCCTAACAAAAAACGCGGACCCGAGGGCCCGCGTTTTGATATCCCAGACATCGCCGCCGCTTAGGCGCGCTGATTGAGTTCGATATAGTCGCGCTTCGGCGCACCGGTGTAAATCTGGCGTGGTCGGCCGATCTTCTGACTGGAATCCTCCATCATCTCGGTCCATTGCGCGATCCAGCCGACTGTGCGGGCGACGGCGAAAAGCACCGTGAACATCGAGGTCGGGAAGCCCATCGCACGCAGCGTGATGCCCGAATAGAAATCGATATTCGGATAGAGGCGGCGCTTCACAAAATACTCGTCGTTGAGGGCGATCTTCTCGAGCTCCATCGCGACCTTTAAGGTCGGATTATCTTCCGCGCCGACTTCCTTGAGGACGGCGTGGCAGAGCTTCATCATCGCCTTCGCGCGTGGGTCATAGTTCTTGTAGACGCGATGGCCGAAACCCATCAGGCGCACGTCGGAATTCGGATCCTTCACTTTGGCGATGAAGTCCGGAATGTTGTCGACGGTGCCGATCTCCTCGAGCATGTTGAGCGCCGCCTCGTTGGCGCCGCCGTGCGCGGGGCCCCACAGGCAGGCGATGCCGGACGAGATGCAGGCGAACGGATTGGCGCCCGAGGAGCCGGCAAGACGGACTGTCGAGGTCGACGCGTTCTGCTCATGGTCGGCGTGCAGGATCATGAACACGTCCATCGCGCGCGCGAGCACCGGATTGACCTTGTAATCCTCTGCCGGCACCGCAAAGCACATGCGCAGGAAATTCGAAGCGTAATCGAGTTCGTTCCGAGGGCTGACAAAGGGCTGACCCACCGAATATTTGAACGCGCGCGCCGCGATCGTCGGCATTTTCGCGATCAGGCGATGGCTCGCGATCAGACGTTGCTTGGGATCGTTGATGTCGGTGCTGTCGTGATAGAACGCGGCAAGCGCACCCACCGTCCCGACCATGATCGCCATCGGGTGCGCATCGCGGCGGAAGCCCTCGAAGAAGCGATCGAACTGCGCGTGCAGCATCGTGTGATAGGTGATGTCGCGTGTGAACTTGCCGAGCTGCGCCTGGTTTGGCAGTTCGCCGTGCAGCAGGAGATAGCAGACTTCGATGAAGCTCGACTTCTCCGCCAGCTGGTCGATCGGGTAGCCGCGATAAAGCAGCGTGCCTTCGTCGCCGTCGATATAGGTGATCTGGCTTTCGCAGGAGGCGGTCGATGTGAAGCCCGGATCGTAAGTGAAGACGTTGCTTTCGCCGTAGAGCTTGCGGATGTCGATCACATCGGGACCAACCGATCCGCCATAGACTGGCAATTCAAGCTGCTTGTTGTTGACCGTGATCGTCGCGGCTGTTTTTTTTGTCAGCTTGCTATCCATGTGCCGTCTTCCTCAAACTTGATCCGCAATGCGCGCCAGCGCTTCCTCGCGGCCCAACAATTCCAATGCTTGGCCCAGATCGGGCGCCGGGCTGCCGCCCGACAAAGCCGCGCGCAAGCCCGGCCCGATTTGCCCCAACCCAACACCCTCTTCGGTAGCGAAAGCTTTAAGCGCGCTGCCGAGCGCGACATGGTCCCAGATGGGCTCAGCCGCGAGCTTTGTGTGCAGGCGCCGCAAACGCTCCCTGAAATCGTCCTTCATCAGGGATTTAGCCTTCTCGTCAAGCGCGAGAGGGCGGGTGGCCAGGAGAAAGCGCGCTTGCTCGGCCAAATCCGGGAGAGTCTTTGCCCTTTTTTTCAGCACGGGAACCGCGCGGCCCAGCGTGTCGCGTGCATGCGCCGAAAGCGGGGCGCCATCGCGCGCCTCGATCGTATCTACCAGAAGGTGGGTGAGCCGCGCATCGTCGGCCAGCGCCATGAAATGCGCGTTGACCGAGTCGAGCTTCTTGAAATCGAGCCGTGACGGCGCTTTGCCGATCTGGCCGATCTCGAACTGCGGGACCGCCTCCTCTTTCGTCAAAATGTCATCGTGGCCGGGGCTCCAGCCCAAGCGCATGAGATAGGCGTTCATCGCTTCGGGCAGATAACCCATGTCGCGCCATTCGTGCACGGCCTGCGCGCCGTGGCGTTTGGAGAGCTTCTTGCCGTCTTCGCCATGGATCAGCGGCACGTGCGCGAACAACGGCGGCGTCCAACCCATCGCTTGAAAGATCGGGATTTGGCGGGCCGCGTTGGTCAGGTGGTCGTCGCCGCGGATCACGTGCGTCACGCCCATGTCGTGGTCGTCGACGACCACCGATAACATGTAGGTGGGATTGCCGTCGGCGCGCAGCAAGACGAGATCGTCAATGTCGCGCGCCTTGATGCGCACGTCGCCTTGGATCAGGTCGGCGTTCAGCACCTCGCCTTCATCGGGCGCCCGCAACCGCACCACGAACGGCGCGTCGGGCGTCGGCGGCGCTTTGCCATCGCGATAGGGCGAACGGATCGCGCGGCCTTCGGCATGCGCCGCGGCGCGCAGCGTTTCGACTTCTTCCGGTGTCGCATAGCAGCGGAACGCGGTCCCACGCTGGACCATCTGCTCCGCCGCTTCGCGATGCCGCCCAGCGCGGGCGAATTGGTAGGTGATCTCGCCGTCGTGTTTGAGGTCGAGCCAATCGAGCCCATCGAGAATGGCGGCGATCGCCGCGTCCGTGGAGCGGGCGCGGTCGGTGTCCTCTATGCGCAGCAGGTATTTGCCGCCCATCCGGCGCGCAAACAGCCAGTTAAAAAGCGCCGTGCGCGCGCCCCCAATATGGAGGTAGCCTGTGGGGGAGGGGGCGAAGCGTGTGACGACGCTCATGGGTGGCAACACGACCTTTCAAAAGCGGGCGCGTGGTAGCACGCGCACGGCGTTTTCTCCTAGCGAGGCGCTGGGCGAAGTCGTCGCACTCCAACGCGACCGCTGGATTCTCTGGCTGCCGCCGGCGCTCATCGTCGGCGCAGCCCTCTGGCTGCTGGCGCCGATCGACCCGCCCTGGTGGCTGGGGCTTGCCGTGTTTGTGCCAAGCGCCGCCGCCGCCATCGGCCTCGCGATCTGGCCAAGCGAGACCGCGGATGGTTGGGACGTGCGCCTCCGCACAGTGCTCGCCGCTCTGTTCGCCCTGCTGGCGTTCGCCGGCCTCGGCGCGGGCGCAGCGCAGCTTCGCACCTCGCTCGTGGCGCAAGCCCCGTTCGAGGGCCGCGAAGACCCGTTCGCTACCGAAGGCTGGGTCATCGCCAACGACGCCAACGAGAACGGCCCGCGCTTGCGGCTGCTGGTGCGTTCGATCGAGGGCGTGAGCGAACCACCGCGCTATGTGCGCTTCTCCGTCGTCGAAGCTGGCATGCTGACGCCCGGTCGTGCCGCGCGCTGCTATGGCGTGCTGGGGCCACCAGCTGCGGCAATGGCGCCGGGCGGCTACGACTTTGCCCGCCGCGCCTTCTTCGAACGCCTAGGCGAGACCGGCTTCGCTTACGGCCGCTGCAGGCCCATCGCGCTGGAGCCGCCGCCAAGCTGGTTCGACCGTCAGCGTCTCACGCTTGCGGCGATGCGTTCCGATTTGTCCGCCGTGATCCAAGAAGCCGCGCCGGGCCGCGGCGGCGCGATTGCAGCCGCTCTCGTCACCGGCGATCGCTCATCGATCGATGAAGCCACCAACATCGCGCTCCGCGATTCCGGGCTTGGGCATTTGCTCTCGGTGTCCGGCATTCACATGGGCGTCGTCGGCGGCCTCGTGTTCGCGATGGTGTTGTGGACGCTCTCGTTGATCCCACCGATCGCATTGCGTTTCCCGGTGAAGAAGATCGCCGCAATCGTCGCGCTCATTGTGCTCGCGGCGTATCTCGTTATCTCCGGCTCAAGCGTGCCGGCGCTGCGTTCCTTCGTGATGGCGTGCGTGGCCTTCGGCGCGATTCTGCTCGACCGGCCTGCGATCTCGATGCGTGGTCTCGCACTCGCGGCGTTGATCGTGACGCTGCTCTTTCCCGAAGCTGTGCTCGAACCCGGTTATCAAATGTCGTTCGCGGCGACGATGGCGCTCGTCGCGCTGTTCGAAATGATGAAACGCGCGCCGCATGAGCCGGCGCTGCCGACGCCGGGGCCGCTGATCGGGGCGCTGCAATCGAGCGCGCGGGGCATTGGCGGCGTCTTGTTGATCTCGCTCGTCGCCGGCATCGCCACCGACCCGTTCGCCATCTATCATTTTCAACGCTTCTCCATCTATTCGCTGCCGGCGAACCTGATCACCGCCCCGATCATGTCGTTTCTGGTGGCGCCCGCAGCGGCCGCCGCCGCGATCCTCGCGCCGTTTGGCTTGGCCGATCCCGCGCTCGAATTCATGGCAAGCGCGCTAGACATGATTGCCGCGGTCGGAGCCACGTTCGGCGAGCGCCCCGAAGCTGTGCGCGCGTTGCCGCGTCCACCTGATTTGGCTTTCGTGCTGTGCGTTGTCGCGCTGCTGTGGGCCAGCCTCTGGCGCGGCGCGTTGAGGTGGATAGGCGCACCGATTCTTGCCGCGAGCATTTTGCTCTATGCCGTCGCGCCACGGCCTGTCGCGGCCTTCGACAGCGATCTGCGCGCGATCTTCGCGAAAGATTCCGATGGCGATTGGATGCTGATCAACGAAGCGCGCCGCTCGACTTACGCCCGCGATCGATTGGCCGCGATGTTAGGCGTAGCGCCTGCCCAACTCGAACGCCTCGCGCCGCCAGAGACGTGCACCGACGATTTTTGTACATGGGATTTTGACGGGCAGCGCTTTGTCTATGCCCGCACTGAAGCAGCTCTAACGTCGCTTTGCGAAGAGGGGATTATCATCCTCTCACGCGCGCGGTCGCCGGCGGGCGCCCCTTGCGCGGCCGGGCAGCTCATCGACGCCAGCGACCTCGCTAAACACGGCGGCGGCTTCATCTATTTGGAAGATGGCGCGCTCCGTATCGAGCGCGCATGGCCAAGCGGCGTGCGCAGAGCTTGGACGCCACGCACGCCTGCGACCGATCAGGAATAGCGACGGATCATCGCCACAAGCTTGCCCTGGATACGTACGCGGTCCGGGCCAAAAATGCGGGTCTCATAGGCTGGGTTCGCCGCTTCCAGTGCGATCGAATTGCCGCGTTTACGCAGGCGCTTCAGCGTCGCTTCTTCCGAATCCACCAAGGCGACGACGATGTCGCCGCTATCGGCGGTTTCGGTGCGTTTGATGATGACTACGTCGCCATCGAGGATGCCGGCCTGGATCATGGAATCGCCCTTCACTTCCAGCGCGAAGTGATCGCCATTGCCGAGCAAGTCCGGCGGCGCCTGGACGCGGCCAATTTCGTTCTGCAGCGCCTCGATCGGCACGCCGGCGGCGATCTGGCCCAGAATAGGGATGCCCGCGCCAGTGTCGCGATCTTCCGACACGACGCTCGGACGGAACGTTCCGCGCCCGCGCGGCGGGGCGGCGGTCGCGGCCGAATCCGGCAGCTTCAGCACCTCAAGCGCCCGCGCCCGGTGGGGCAGACGGCGCAGGAAACCGCGTTCCTCAAGCGCTGTAATCAATCGGTGGATGCCGGACTTCGACGCCAGGTCGAGCGCTTCCTTCATTTCGTCGAAGGACGGTGAAACGCCGGTCTCTTTGATCCGCTCGTGAATGTAGAGCAGCAATTCTTTTTGTTTCGCTGTCAGCATGACCTGGGACCAAATAGTGAACGATGAGGCGTTCTATATCCGTTCCTCAGGCTGGTCAACCCAGGCGCGTTAACCCTGAAGCAGCGCGCGCGTCGCCGCAGCGATGTCCGCTTGGCGCATGAGGCTTTCGCCGACCAGGAATGCGCGCGCGCCCGCACGGCGCAGTCGAAGCAAGTCGTCGTGCGTGAAGATGCCGGACTCGGAGACCAGCAGCGTGTCTTTCGGCGCGCGCTCAGCAAGACGCTCGGTGATCGAGAGATCGGTCTCGAATGTCGCCAGGGAGCGGTTGTTCACGCCAATAAGTTTGAAGCCCATGCGGACGGCGCGATCCATTTCTTTCTCGTCGTGAACTTCCACAAGCGCGTCCATACCGTATGCGCCGGTTACATCAGCCAAGTCGGATGCCAACTCGTCATCGACCGCCGCCATGATGATCAGGATCGCATCGGCGCCGATCGCGCGGCTTTCGGCGATCTGCCATTCGTCGACCATGAAATCCTTGCGCAGCACCGGCAGCGCGCATGCCGCGCGCGCCGCGATGAGGAAATCCTCGTGCCCCTGGAAGCTCGGCGCGTCCGTCAGCACCGAAAGGCAGGCCGCGCCGCCGGCTTCATAAGCCTTCGCCAACGCGGGGGGATCGAAATCCTCGCGGATGAGCCCCTTCGACGGACTCGCCTTCTTGATCTCCGCGATCAGCGCTTTGCGATCGGTGCGTTCGCGGAGCGCCTTAGCGAAACCGCGCGGCTGCGTCTGCTTGCGGATCGCGGAATCCAGATGGTCCCACGCGCGCGCCTTTTTCCGCGCCGCCACCTCGTCGCGCTTGTAGGCGATGATGTGTTCCAAAACGCTCACGGCGCGCTCCGTGAAATCTCGATCAGTCGATCCAGCGCCTCCAATGCGCGGCCATTGGCGATGCTCTCGCGCGCCATGCGCCAACCTTCAAGCTCGGACTCAGCCGGGATCGTTCCCGCGGCCACCAACGCCGCCGTCGCATTGAGCAACACTGTCGCTTCATAAGCGGAGCCCTGCATGCGCCCGTCCAGCAACGCCCGCAGCGCGTTGGCGTTGTAGGCGGCGTCACCGCCACGCAAGGCGTCGCTCGGGTTCGGCGGGATGTCGAACTCACGCGAGAGCGCGCGCACATCGATGCCGCGCAGCGGGCGCAGGCCGTCGGCGCTCAACAACACCGCGCGATTGTCGCCGTTCGCATCCACGAACGTCAGCTCATCGATACCGCCGGCGCCATGCACCACAACGGCGCGCTCGGCGCAGAGTTGTTTGAGCGCCGCAGCGATGGGCTCCACGAAGTCCGCGTTGAACACGCCCACCAATTGCCGCTTCACGCCCGCCGGGTTGGAGAGGGGGCCGAGCACGTTGAAGATCGTGCGATGGCCCAATTCGCGGCGTGCTCCGGCCACGTGGCGCATGGCCGGGTGATGGTTCTGCGCAAACAAGAACGCCACGCCCGCTTCCTGCAAGGCGCGCTCCAGCGTCGGCACATCGCCCGTGAGCTTGACGCCCAGCGCTTCCAGCACGTCGGCCGCGCCCGATTTCGAGCTCATGGCGCGGTTGCCGTGCTTGGCCACCGGTACGCCACAGCCGGCCACCACGAACGTCACCGCGGTCGAAATGTTCAGCGTATGCGCCCCATCGCCGCCCGTGCCGCAGACATCGACAGCGCCATCTGGCGCCTCGACGCGCACCATGCGCCCGCGCAAGGCGCGTGCGCCGGCGGCAATCCACGCCGGATCGTGCATGTGGGGGACAGTCAGCGCCAAGAAGCGCTTGATCTCCTCGGCGTTCGCTTCGCCATCCATGATGGTCGCGAAGGCGGCGTCGATGTCGACCGCGCCGCCGCGCTCAAGCTCATCGAGCAGGTTGACGAAGCTCATTTCAAATTCGCCGCGGCGAGGAAGTTGGCGATCATGGCGTGACCATGTTCGGAGGCGATCGATTCCGGATGGAATTGCACGCCGAACAGCGGCCGCGTCTTGTGCGACATGCCCATGATTTCGCCGTCGGCGGTTTCCGCGTCGATGGTGAAATCTTTCGGGAACGTCTCGCGCTTCACAGCAAGCGAATGGTAACGCGTGGCTTTGAACGGCGAGGGCAGACCGCGGAAGACGCCGCCGCCGCGATGCGTCACGTCCGAGACTTTGCCGTGCATGATCTCCTTGGCCTGCACCACATCGCCGCCAAAGGCTTGGCCCATGGCTTGGTGACCCAGGCAGACGCCGAAGATCGGCAGCGTCTCCGGCGCCGATTTCAGCAACTCAAGGCAAATGCCGGCCTCGTTCGGCGTGCACGGGCCTGGCGAGAGGATCACGGCGCGCGGCTTGCGCTTCAACACATCGGCGACGCTCAGCGCATCGTTGCGATGAACTTCGGTCGGCACGCCAAAATCGGCGACGTAGTGGACGAGATTATAGACGAAGCTGTCGTAATTATCGATCACAAGGATCATGGGAGCACCTCAAGGCTTGGACTGACGAGCGGATTTGCGTTCGTCAGCGGCGCCATCGCGGGGAGGTGTGCTTCATCATCATGGGCTCAATCTAACTCAGAAAACGCGTTCGTCTAACGCCATTCGCTCAGGAATAGCGCCAGGCGTCGGCCGCCGCCCGGAAGAGGGCGCGCGATTTGTGCAAGGTTTCCTGCAACTCGGCTTCGGGATCACTGTCGAGCACGACCCCGCCGCCGGCTTGCACGTGCAACATGCCGTCCTTCACGATCCCGGTGCGCAGCGCGATGCAGGTGTCCATATCGCCGCCGGCGCCGAAATAACCCACGCCGCCGGCATAAATGCCGCGCTTGTGTTTCTCGACCTCGTTGATGATCTCCATCGCCCGCACCTTGGGCGCGCCGGTGACGGTGCCATGCGGGAAACCAGCGATCAGCGCGTCGAGCGCGGAGAGACCGTCTTGAATCTCTCCCTCCACGTTGGAGACGATGTGCATCACATGACTGTAGCGCTCTATTGTGAAGCTTTCGGTCACGCGCACATGGGCGGAGCCGGCTTGCGCCGCGGCGGCGTTGGAGCCCGCTGTCCCGCCACGTTTGGCCACACGGCCAAGATCGTTGCGCGCGAGGTCGACGAGCATCAAATGCTCGGCGCGCTCTTTCGGGTCCGCGAGAAGATCTTCCTCAAGCGCATGATCTTCGGCCGGCGTGGCGCCGCGGGGGCGCGTGCCCGCGATCGGGCGGATCGTCACTGTGTCGCCGCGCAGGCGAACCAGAATTTCAGGGCTTGAGCCGACGACGCTGAAGTCGGCGAAGTTGAGGTAATAGAGGAATGGCGACGGATTGAGCCGCCGCAAGGACCGATAGAGTGCGAAGGGGCTGGGCTCGAACGGGGCCGAGAAGCGCTGGCTTGGCACCACCTGAAACACGTCGCCGGCGCGCGTGTAGTCTTTGCACTTCTGCACTAGCGCCCGATACTCCGCGGGCGAGGTGTTCGACACCGGCGTGATTGTCTCGCCTTGTCGCTCCGGCTTCTGGAAATGACGCGGCAATACGCGATCGAGCGCGCGCAACGCGCGTTGCAAACGGATTTCCGCCGCGCGGTAGGCGTGCCCGGCGTCCTGGCCCGCACGCTTGCGCGCGGGCGTCACAAAGGTGATCTCACTGGTTACATTATCAAAGACAGCGATGATGGTAGGGCGCACCAACAGCGCGTCGGGGGCGCCGATCGGATCGGCGGCCTTATCCGGCAAGCGCTCGATGAAACGCACCATGTCATAGCCGAGATAGCCGAACAGGCCCGCCGCCATCGGCGGCAGCGACGGCGGCAAATCCAACGCCGATTTCTGCAGCAATTTGCGCAAGCTCTTGATCGGCTCGTCGCGTTGCGGTCGGAAAGACGCGCCGCCAAAGCCGCCTCGGCTGACTTCCGCTTTGCCGTTCCGCACACGCCAGACCAGGTCGGGCGCCATGCCGATGATCGAATAGCGGCCGCGAAAATCCCCGCCCTGGACGCTCTCCAGCAAAAACGTGCCAGGCTTCTGCGGCCCGAATTTCAGCAGCGCCGAGACCGGGGTTTCCAGGTCGCTGACGCGGCGCGTCCATACAACGGCGCCGCCTTTCTCATAGGCGGCGGCGAAGTTGTCGAGATCGGGCGAAAGCTGGATCGCCGGTTGGCTCATTGCGCGGAATCGTCTTGCTGGGCGTCGGAGCTGCGGAACAGCTGGCTCAGCAGGCGTTCGTTGCGGCGCGGATTTGAGCTGTCCGTAATTTCCTGTTGCGCCGCTTCGCCAACGCTTTGCAGCACTTGTTGCTGCAACTGGACGCGGCCTTGCTCGATCAATTGCGGGTTGGCCGACAAATCGACGCGATTGATGCTCTCAATGACGGCGACCAGAATGCCTTGGCCGGTCCCAGCCAGATCGCTCACCACCGAGCCCTCGGCTTGCGCAAAGATTTGCGAACCCAGCCCGCGCGACGGGATTTGCTCGGCCTCTTCGCGGGAGAAGGGGCGCGACGTGACGGCCATACGGAAGCCGCGCGCGCGCGCCGCCGCCGCCAGCGTCTCGCCGCCTTGCACTGCGGCGACGACCTCGGCGCCCAGGGCGCGCATGCGCTGCACGCGCTCACGACCCGTCCATGCGGCGACGAGATCGGCGCGAACCTCTTCGAGCGGACGCACGGTCGAGGGGATGACGCGGTCCACCGCGACCACGACGTCGGCGCCGCCAAAGGGCAAGAAGTCGCTGGCCTCACCTTCCTGGGTCTGGAACGCGGTGGCGAGCAGATCTTCGCTCAAACCTTCGACCGGCGCGCCGGTTTGGTCGCGGCCGCCCGCCTCCACGGCGGGGATGGTGACGAGGGGAAGATTGGCGGCGCGAGCTGCATCGGCGACGCTGGCGCCGCCGGCGCGCGCGTCTTCGAAGACGCCGATCGCGGCGCCGAGCAATTCGCCAGCTTCATCCTGCGCAATGGCTTCGCGCAATTCATCGCGGATCGCCGCGAAGTTCGGCTCCTGCGCCGGCGTAACCGACTGCACGCGCACGACCACGAACGGGCTCAATTGACCGCGTACGACGCGCGGCGCGGCGCCGGCCGCCATGTCGAACACAGCGTTGGCGACAGCTGAATCGGTGACTTCGTCGCGGCGCTGATTTTCGCCGCGCGTAAATTGAACGCCGAGCGCTTGCGCAATCGCTTCAGGCGCTTCGCCGCGCGACAGGCGTGCTGAGATATCGTTGGCCTGCGCTTCGTTTGCGGCGTTGATGCGAATGTACGTGCGGCGTTCGGGCTGTGTCAGGGCCGGCGCGCGCGCCTCGAATTCCTCGCGCAAGCGGGCTTCAGGCACGTCCACGCGCGCGACAAAATCATCGACGCTGGCGCGCACCAGCGTGAGGCCGCGGAACTCAGGCAGACGCAATTGCTCTTGGTTCTCTTCGTAGAAGGCCTGCACCTGCGCCTCAGTGGGGGCGGGGATGGCGCCGACCACCGACGCCGGCGCCTCGGCCACGCTGATGGTGCGTGTCTCACCTTCGAACGCGACGAGCAGCGCGCCATAGCTGGACGGCGCGCGCGTGCCGTTGACCAGCGCATTCATCAGCATCTCTGTGGTCATGTCGCCGCGAATGACATTTTCGAATTCGGTGCGACCATAGCCCAATTGCTGGAGCAGGCTTTCGTAGGCCACCTGATCAAACGCCCCGGTCACTGGGTTTTGCGCCGGCGGGATTTGGCGGATGTAGTTCGCCACCGCCGCGTCGCCGACGCTCACGCCCAATTTGTCGGCATAGGCATAGAGCGCGTTGCGCGCGATCAGGCGCTCAAGCAAGCGCTCGTGAAAACCGGCGTCGATGGCGTCCTGACGGGTAACGTTGGCGCCTTGGTTGCGCTGGTTGCGCACCTCAATATCCAGCTCGCGCGACAATTGCGCCGGCGTGATCTTGCGTCCGCCCACTTCGGCGAGGTTTTGAGACCCCACGCCGCTGAACACGTCGTTGACGCCCCAGATGGCGAACGCGACCACCAGCAGGAACAGCAGGATGTAAGCAATCCAGCCGCGCGTCAGGGTTCGCATTTGTGTGAGCATAGAGTCATCCGGTAAGCGTGAGGCGGCGGACAATAGAGATGGCCCCGAACCGGGGCAATCGCCGCAGACTGCCGCATGGGATTTAAGGGGAGTGGGAATGGGCGCGCGTAAGCCGTTGATCGCCGGAAACTGGAAAATGTATGGCCGGCGCGCCGCCTTGAGCGAAATTACCGCATTGCAGGCGCAGATCGGCCATGTCTCGGCGACGGTGGACGCCTTGATTTGCCCGCCTTTTCCCTACGTCGCCGCAGCCGCGGACCTCGCGGCGGGCGGTCCGATCCTGATCGGGGCGGAGGATTGTAGTCCTGTGTTGGAGGACGCGGCGCGGACGGGCGAGGTGTCGGCGGCGATGTTGGCCGATGTCGGCGCACGTTATGTGATTGTCGGCCATTCCGAGCGCCGTTCGAACCATGCCGAAAGCAACGAATTGGTACGCCGGAAGGCGGAGGCCGCGCGTGCGGCGGGGCTGACGCCTATCGTTTGCGTCGGCGAAACCCTCACTGAGCGCGAAGCGGGCCGGGTCGCCGAGGTGGTGGGCGGCCAAGTTCGCCAGAGCGTACCTGAGGGCGGCGGCGTTGTGGTGGCGTACGAGCCGGTTTGGGCGATCGGCGGCAACAGCACGCCGACCATCCCCGAGATCGCCGACGTCCATCGCCTGATCCGCGAAACGCTGCTTATAAAGCTCGGCGATGAGGCGAACCGCACACGAATTCTATATGGCGGCTCGGTCGGCCCGAAGAACGCCGCCGAAATCTTCTCCGCCGAGGGCGTGGACGGGGCCCTCGTCGGCCGCGCGAGCCTCAAAGCAACTGATTTCGCGGCGATTATTTTGGCGCACCCAGCTGCGCTGTAGGGGTGCGTTCAACCGGGCTGGCGTTTAGGATCAGGCTCGGCTATTGAGCGCCCTTTCGCGCGCGCCCATCTGGGCGAGGCGGCAAGGCCGCGCGGGAGACGGTGGGTCTATGGAAGTCGTCGTTCTCAGCATTCATTTGCTCGTGTGCATCTGCCTGATTGGCTTGGTGCTTTTGCAGCGTTCCGAAGGCGGGGCGCTCGGCATGGGCGGCGGTGGCGGCGGTTCGCTGATGAGCGGCCGCGGCGCGGCCGACGCGCTGGCCAAGATGACCCAAGTGGCGGGCGGATTTTTCCTGGTGACCTCCCTGGGGCTCACCTTCCTTTCTGGCGCAAGCGACGCCAATGCCGGTCGCTCGGTGCTCGACAGCGCACCGGCGGAGCAATCGGTCCCGGTGTTGCCGGCCGCGCCGCCCTCGACCACGCCGGATCCGACTGAAAGCAGCGCGCCGCAAGCCGCCGAAACGCAACTCGCCGCCGTAGTGAGTCCGTCGCCGACCGCCGCCGCGCCGCCGCCGACGACGACCAATGCCGCCCGCGCCGCGCCTCTCCCGACCAGCACCGCGCCGGCCACGACCCGCCCGGCGACGACGCAACCGGCCAGCACGCGCCCGGCGACGACGCAGCGTTCCACGACCGGGACGACCCCAGCGTCGACCAGCGCAACCCAGCCGGCGAGCCGGCCACTTGTGATTCCAAATACGTCAGGCGCCGCGCTGACGCTCGATCCTGAGCAAATCGCACCCGAATCGAGCCAGACTGGTTCGAATGGTGTGGAAGCCGTCCGTCGCGAACGGGCCGGTCCCGACCAATAAGAGCGAAGCTCGACGAAAACGAGCTGGGGTTAGAACGACTTCCGGGCTGATCGGAAAGGTCAATGGCGCGTTACGTGTTTATTACCGGTGGGGTGGTCTCTTCCTTGGGGAAGGGTATCGCCTCCGCCGCCCTCGGCGCTTTGCTGCAAGCCCGCGGGTACCGCGTCCGCCTCCGCAAGCTCGATCCCTACCTCAACGTCGATCCGGGCACGATGAGCCCGTATCAGCACGGCGAAGTCTTCGTCACTGACGACGGCGCCGAGACGGACCTCGACCTCGGCCACTATGAGCGCTTCACTGGCGTGTCGGCCACGCAGGGCGACAACATCACCACAGGGCGCATCTACCAAGAGATCATCGCGAAGGAACGCCGTGGCGATTATCTCGGCGCGACCGTGCAGGTGATCCCGCACGTCACCAACGCAATCAAGGATTTCATCCTTTCCGATCATGGCGGCGCGGATTTCGTACTGTGCGAGATCGGCGGCACGGTCGGCGACATCGAAGGCCTGCCATTCTTCGAGGCCATTCGCCAACTCGGCCAAGAACTCGATCCTGGCCAAGCCGCGTTCGTGCACCTGACGCTACTGCCCTATATTCCGTCCGCCGGCGAGATGAAGACGAAGCCGACGCAGCACTCCGTGAAGGAGTTGCGCTCGATTGGCATTCAGCCGAACATTCTGCTCTGCCGGTGCGACCGCCCGATCCCGGAAGACGAGAAGCGCAAGATCGCACTGTTCTGCAACGTGCGTGAAAGCGCCGTCGTCGAGGCGCGCGATCTGCAAACGATCTACGAAGCGCCGATTGCGTATCACCTCGCGGGTCTCGACACGGAATTGCTCAAGCATTTCGGCGTCACCGTTGCGCCGCAGCCCGATCTCACGAAGTGGGAGACGATCGTAAAGCGCCTCAAATCGCCCGACGGTGAAGTCACGATCGGCGTTGTCGGCAAATATACCGAACTAAAGGACGCCTATAAGTCGCTGATCGAGGCGCTGCATCACGGCGGCGTCGCCAACAATGTCAAAGTGAACATTCGCTGGATCGAGAGCGAAAAGTTCGAGGAGAAGGGCGAAGCCTGGCACGAGGACCTGCATGGCGTGCACGGCATTCTGGTGCCCGGGGGCTTCGGCGAACGCGGCAGCGAAGGCAAAATCGCCGCCGTCACGTTCGCGCGCGAACACAATGCGCCGTTCTTTGGCATCTGCTTCGGCATGCAGATGGCCTGCATTGAAGCGGCGCGTAATCAGGCCGGCCTGAAAGGCGCGAGCTCCAGCGAATTCGGCCAATCCAAATATCCGATCGTGGGCCTGATGACCGAATGGCTGAAGGGCAACGAATTGGAGAAGCGTTCGAAAGCCGGCGATCTCGGCGGCACGATGCGTTTGGGCGCTTATACGGCCGCCCTCGAACCGGGCAGCAAAGTCGCGGAAATCTACGGCGACACCGTAATTTCCGAACGCCACCGGCATCGCTATGAGGTCAACACCAAGTATCGCGAGAAGCTGGAAGCCGCTGGGCTCATCTTTTCCGGCATGAGCCCGGACGGCCTGTTACCCGAGATCGTGGAGCGACGCGACCATCCCTGGTTCATCGGCGTTCAATACCACCCCGAGCTCAAGAGCCGCCCCTTCGAACCGCACCCGCTCTTCGCCAGCTTCATCGCCGCGGCGGTGTAGCAGAGCCGCCTCGTCTAAGCTGCATCCAAATCCCATCGGGCTCGCATCTTCGGGGAGGGGACGCACCACCGCGTCCCATTGGCGAGGGGAGTGCGGATATGCGTTTAATTTTGGCCGGGTGCGCACTGGTGATCGCAGCCGCCGGGCCTGCCCTTGCTGAGCCCCGCAATCTCTCAGGATTCACCAAGGTCAGCGCCAGCGCCGGCACGGACGTGACCGTCACCTTGGGCTCCGGATTCAGCGTCGATGTCACTGGCCCCGGGGCCGACCGCGTGATCACGCGCGTGGACGGCGACACTCTGGTGGTCTCGCGCCGCACCAATTGGTTCGTGTGGGGCGCCTCTCAGCACGCCGAAGTTCGCGTGAGCATGCCGCGCGTGGAGGGGCTTTCGTCCTCGAGTGGTGCGGATCTTGTCGCCACCAATATCAACGCCGACACGATCAGGCTTGAATCATCGTCCGGCGCCGATCTGCGGGTCAACGGGCGGTGCGGGACGTTCATGGCCGACGCCTCGAGCGGCAGCGATATTCACGCGGAAGCGCTGCGCTGCGAGAACGGCAGCGTCGATGTTTCCTCCGGCGCCGATGCTCGGGTGTTTGCGAGCGGCCGGCTCGATGTCGACGCTTCCAGCGGCGGCGGCGTGGTCGTGCACGGCAATCCGGGGCTGGGCAATGTTGATCTTTCGTCGGGCGGCTCCATGCGCCGAGCCGACTAGGCCGTGCATCCAAGGGCGCCTCAGGACGCATCCTTGGGACACGAAGCAAATGCGCGCCAGGGCGCGTCTCAATCTGGAGGGGAATATGAAGCGCGTGATGGCACTGACGGCTCTGGCGGCCGCGCTGGCGGCGCCGGCTGCGGCGGAGATGCGCGAGCTGCGCGGGTTCACGGAGATCGTCGTCTCGGACGGCATTAATCTGGAGGTCACGGCAGGCTCGCCCTACGCAGTTGAGGTCACGGGCGCCGATGCGTCGCGCGTCGAGACGCGTGTGGAAGGTGGCGTGCTGCGTATTCGTCAACGCAATCGGCCATGGTTTGGCCGCAGCGATTTGGACGCCGATGTGCGCGTGAGTTTGCCGCAATTGCATGGCTTGGCGGCGTCACGCGGCGTGTCCGCCTCCGCGACGGGGATTGAAGCGGAGACGTTCGATCTCGCCGCCGCGATGGGCGCGGAGGTTCGCGTCGCCGGGAGCTGTGGCGCGCTCGACGCCGCTGCTTCCATGGGCGCGGTGATCCGCGCCGGAGAATTGCATTGCCGCACGGTGGACGTCGCCGCGTCGATGGGCGCTGACGCGCGTGTCTATGCGTCCGAGAGCTATGAGGGTTCGGCCTCCATGGGCGCGTCGATCAATGTGGACGGCGACGGCGCCAGCAATGGCCGCGCCACGGCGATGGGCGGGAGCATCAACGACTAAGGAACAAGAGTTCCGCCGCCCGCGTTGGGGCTCCGCCATGGATGCCTTTGCTGCGGACAAAGCCGAAGCGCCAACGCGCCGCCCCATTTCAAGGGACGGCGCGAAGGCAATTGTGCTGTTTAACGAGAAGGCTGGCAGCGTTTCGCCGGGCGATGGCGAGAAACTGGTCGAAGCCGTCAAGCAAGCGGGCATCGAACATGTCGCGGTGGTCGGTCCCGAGAAGCTTTCGCGCAAATTGCTTGAGCGCGCGCGCAAATTTGATGTGCTGATCGTGCTGGGCGGAGATGGCACCGCCCGCACCGTCGCCGAGCTCGCGCCGCGCGATGGACCGCCGCTCGTGCTGCTGCCGGGCGGCACGCTGAATATTCTGCCGAAAGCGCTCTATGGCGATTTGACGTGGCCGGAAGCCTTGAGCGCCGCGCTCGAGCGCGGCGTGGTGAAGCGGCTGACGTCTGGCCGCGCCAACGGTGAGCCGTTTTATGTCGCCGCGCTATTCGGCCCAACCACGTTGCTGGCGCGCGCGCGTGAAGCGATGCGCGAAGGCAACCCACTCTCGGCTTGGCGACGTTTCGTGCATGCGTGGAAGCGCTCGTTCACGCGCAGCATCCGAGCCCGCGTCGGGCGTGAGCCGATGCAGAAGGCCGAAGCGATTGGCGTTCTGTGTCCGGCCTTCTCCGGCGGCATCGAGGCGGAGACGCTCGAGTGGGTGAAGCTTGATACGCGGCATTTCTTGGATTTCGCGCGGGTAAGTCTGCGCGCGTTGACGGCGGATTGGCGCAATGATTCAAGCGTTGAGATCGTGCCGTGCACATCAAGCGACATCGTTTCTCTGGGCATCATTCCAGCGACACTCGACGGCGAACCGCGCACTTTTATGCAGCGCGTGCGCGTGAAATATGATCCCAAGGGACCGCGGGTGATCGCGCTTGAGGAACGTCTCTAGTGCACTTGGTGCATCTCACCGATCTGCATTTCGGATGCGAGGATAAGGCCGCGTTGAAGGCGGCGGAGAATTATATTGCTGACACCCAACCCGACGCGGTGATCGTCACCGGCGATATTTCCAGGGACGGGTTGGAAAGTGAGCTCTTGGCGGCGTGCGATTGGATGCGCGGGCTCGCTGCGCCAGTGATGCTTACGCCGGGCAATCATGACGTGCCATATTACGAGCTGATCGGGCGTCTGCTCTATCCGTGGGACCGGTACGAGCGGGCGGCTCATGGCATTCGAACGCAAGCCTGGCACACGCCGCTCTGGAGCATTGTGCCGATCAACACCGCGCGCGCATGGCAATTCCGGTTGAATTGGGCGCAAGGTGAAATCTCGCGTGGGCAGACCGCGATCGCCGGGGCTGAGCTCCAGCGCGCGCAAGAGGGGGCGCTGCGGATCGTCATCACGCACCATCCGCTGGATTGGCCGAATGATGCGCCGATCAAAGGCCTGACGCGGGGCGGCCAGCGGGGCTTGGAGAAGCTGATCGATTCAGGGGCGGAACTCTTCCTGAGCGGACACCTCCATTTCGCCTCGGCGCGGCTGGTGGGAACCAGGGCGCTTTCGGTGACCAGCGGGACGCTGTCCCAGCGGGTCCGGCATGAGCCGTGCGCCTTTACCGTCATCCGCCGGCCCGAACTCCGGGTGGTCGAGACGGAGGTCATTCACATCGTCCAGGGGGTATGCCAGACGGCGAGCACCCGCCGGTTCGTGCTGGCGGGCCTGCCGCCGTTGGACCAGCCGGCTGAAATTCACGCCCAGGTCTGAGCTTTCCGGGGTGGGCGGCCTTGCCGGGCGGCTCCGTTTAGACTATCAGCCCCGCTTTCCCGCATTACCGGGTCCAGACTTTATACCGGAGTTCATCGGCCATGGCCGTTCCGAAGCGAAAAACTACGCCGTCCCGCCGGGGCATGCGCCGCGCGCACGATGCGCTGGGCAAGAACACCTACGTCGAAGACAAGGAATCCGGCGAGCTGCGCCGCCCGCACCATATCGACCTGAAGACGGGCCGCTATCGCGGTAAGCAAGTGCTGCAGCCGAAGGAAGACTGAGGCATCCTGTTTTCTTGCGTTTTTAAGACGCCCGGCCCAAAAGGCCGGGCGTTTTTCATTCCATCCAGCGAGATCTGACATGACCGGCATCGCCGACGTTCTTGGCCGTGAAATCCTTGATAGCCGCGGCAATCCCACCGTCGAAGTCGATGTCTATTTGGAAGACGGTTCGTTCGGCCGCGCGGCCGTGCCGTCGGGCGCATCGACGGGCGCGCATGAAGCGGTTGAGAAGCGCGATGGCGAACCGGATCGCTATCTCGGCAAGGGCGTGCGCGACGCGGTGGAAGCCGTGAACGGCGAGATCGCCAACGCCATCCTGGGCCTCGATGCCGAAGAGCAACGCCGTATTGACCGCACTCTGATCGAACTCGACGGCACCGAAAACAAGGCGCGCTTGGGCGCGAACTCGATCCTGGGCGTTTCGCTGGCGGTGGCGAAGGCGGCGGCGAACAGCAACGCGATGCCGCTCTTCCGCTATCTCGGCGGCGTGCAGGCGCGGGTGCTGCCGACGCCGATGATGAACATCATCAATGGCGGCGCCCACGCCGATAACCCGATCGACATTCAAGAATTCATGATCATGCCGATCGGCGCGACAAACGTGGCTGATGCGGTGCGCATGGGCGCGGAAGTGTTTCATACGCTGAAGAAGCAATTGAAGGACGCCGGCCACGCGACCAACGTGGGCGACGAAGGCGGCTTTGCGCCGAACCTCGCCAGCGCCGATGATGCGATCAGCTTCATTCTGAAATCGATCGAGAAGGCGGGCTACACGCCGGGCGAAGACATCGCGCTCGCGCTCGATTGCGCATCGACCGAGTATTTCAAGAACGGCAAGTACGAGCTCGAAGGCGAAGGCAAGTC
Organism: Vitreimonas sp.; assembly: GCF_036392335.1. Lineage (NCBI taxonomy): Bacteria > Pseudomonadati > Pseudomonadota > Alphaproteobacteria > Hyphomonadales > Hyphomonadaceae > Vitreimonas > Vitreimonas sp. The sequence goes on along the minus strand of NZ_DASVYD010000014.1, from coordinate 27,837 downwards.
GTTGTCGCCGGAAGCGCACGCGAAATATCTGGCTGATCTCGTCGCGCGCTATCCGATCATCTCGATCGAAGACGGCATGTCGGAAGACGATTTCGAAGGCTGGCGCGCGCTGACCGATCTGATCGGCGACAAGTGCCAACTCGTGGGCGACGATCTGTTCGTGACCAACATGTCGCGCCTGGCGCTAGGCTTTGAGCAAGGCCTCGGCAATTCGATCCTGATCAAAGTCAACCAGATCGGCACGCTGACGGAGACGTTGGACGTCGTCGATATGGCGCAACGCGCGGGCTATTCGGCGGTGATGAGCCATCGTTCGGGCGAGACGGAAGATTCCACGATCGCCGATCTCGCCGTGGCCACCAATTGCGGCCAGATCAAAACCGGCTCGCTGGCGCGCTCGGATCGGACGGCGAAATACAATCAGCTGATCCGCATTGCTGAGATGCTGGATGACGGCGCTGAGTACGCGGGCTCGACGACGATTATTGGACGGTGATGAAGAGGCAGTGGGCAGTGGGCAATAGGCAGTTGGGGCGTGCGTTTGCTCCGGCTGCGTACGACACGCGCCGTTGTCCCTACTGCCCACTGCCTATTGCCTACTGCCTCCTGGGAGGCGGGGCGCGCCGGAGGCGCACGGGTAGTTCCGAATGTGTCGATCCTCTCTGATCAACACAGCGCGTCGAGCGCGCCCCTTGATCGGCCGTTATTCCCGGACTGGGATAGGGCTTGCTCTGCTCACCTCCAGGGAAACCGCGGAGGGGCCTTAGGCCCGAGTTCACCAGATTTCACCGGTTCAACGCGCGGCAGTTTCCCATAACTGCCGGACCCTGCGGTTTCATGCCCCGCAGGCAAATGCACACGTCGTTCGCTTCGCCGCCGGGAACGGACCTCTGCCGAGCATCCGCGCCTGCGCACTTCCTCAACAATGTTCACGTTTCCGCTTGCATTGAAGCGACGTCTGCCGCGCCGGTCGATGCGCTCACATTTCAAAGCTTCGGACGTCCTCGAAACCCTCCCATGTGAGAGCGAGGGTGAGTTTAGGCGGGTTTGAAACCGGTCGGATAGAATCTTGCGCTGGCGTTGAATGCGTTGGGAATTTGGGTTGGAAAGTGTCGGATAGAGCGCACCTTCGCCCGCATATTTAAGTCTCGGCCCGTCACTTCCCCCTAAGTCTCGCGGCTTCGCCGCGATCCACTTCCCCCGCGCGCGGGGGAAGATAAGTTTTGCGCGCTGTTGTTCGCCGACAGCGGAAATTGATCAGATAAAACTCGATCGTCATCCCGACCGTAGCGGAGCGGAGAGCCGGGACCCAGGGGCTCACAAGCGCGGTGTGTCGGCCCCTGGGTCCCGGATCGCGCTCCGCGCGTCCGGGATGACGAAGTGTTGTGCTTTGGGCCTCTCGTCCCGATCGAAAGGGGAAAGCGGCGCCTGGTTTGCATTGATCACGCGAAAGCGGCGTTGGGGCCGTTGGCGGGATTATTCATGAAGCTGCCTGCGCACAAATCGGGACAATTCGTCGGCTGGCTGAGCCTCTCCGAGAAACAATCGTTTGCCTGGGCGCTTCGGATCGAAGTGTCGGCGAAGGCGGCGGTGACGGTGCCGGTGCGGGTCGAGAACCGCGATCGCGGCTGGACGCACTATCATTACGCCGACCTGACCGCCGTGCCGGCGTATCAGATTAATCAGCTGGTCTATTCGGGGCATCTGACGGAAGTGGCCGCGAACGAGGGTGAGGCTCATCCGCGTGACGAGCGTCACGGCGCGGCGGCCTAGGACGGCATAGGCTCCCTTCATCGCCAGAGGGCGATGAGGAAAGGAGCCTGACCATGTTGATCCGCTTTTAGCTGCCTGATGCTTGCTTTGATGGCCTTCGTGCCGGGCGCCTTCGCGACGCTCAACCAAGCTGCGCAAATCATCGCCTGAGGCGGCCTCCAAGCCGAACCTCAGCTTCACGGACGCGATCCCCAGGTCGCGTCCGTTTTTCTGTCCGCACGCTGCAAATTTTTCCTAGCGTCCACACGCAGCCCGTTGCGAGAACAGAACGAGACCGCACCACTATAACTAGTGAATTGCGCTTAAGTATATGATTTTACGTGAATAGAACAAACATAGAATATTTTTGAGTCTTTACGATTCCTTTACCAACGCGACTCAAGGTCCGCCCGAATCGGGGTTTGAGGCATGGGTAAGCAAGGCTCGGCGATCGTCAGCATCGGTCTCGGTGCGGCAATCCTATACCTCGGCGCGCACGCTGTAACGGGCCACCAGGGCCTGCTGGCGTATGTGGACCTGCAGGCGCAGGAGCATGCCTTGGAGCAACGCGTGGAAGCGCTTGAGGCAGAGCGCGCCGCGCTCGAAGCGCGCGCGGCGCGGATGCGTCCGGAGACGTTGGACCTCGATTATCTCGATGAGCGCGCACGCCTGACTTTGGCGGCCGGCGACCGCGAAGAGCTGGTGTTCACGCTCGACCGCTGATTGCCTATTTTTGCTGCGTTGCAGCAACGCAAAGCTCGGTGGCGAGCCATATCAATTCCGCATATGAGAAGCGCGCGGGCGTCTGTGGACACCGTTCGCAATGCACGGCGTTAGTCAGCGCCGGAGGAGCACTACATGGCGGAAGCTGGCGCGAAGCGCGCAAACGGATCGCGTAAGGCCGAGGCGAGCGGCGAGGAGCTGCTCCAATATTATCGGGACATGCTGCTGATCCGGCGCTTCGAGGAACGCGCGGGCCAGCTTTACGGCATGGGTCTGATTGGCGGCTTCTGCCACCTCTATATCGGCCAGGAAGCTGTCGTCGTCGGCATGCAAGCCACGCTGAAAGACGGCGACCAGGTCATCACCGCCTATCGCGATCACGGCCATATGCTGGCCGCGGGCATGAGTGCGAACGGGGTGATGGCGGAGCTCACCGGGCGGCGCGACGGCTATTCCAAAGGCAAGGGCGGCTCGATGCACATGTTCAGCATCGAGAAGGCGTTTTACGGCGGCCACGGCATTGTCGGCGCGCAAGTCTCGCTCGGCACCGGGCTCGCGTTCGCGAACAAATATCGCAAGGACGGGAAGGTGTGCCTCACCTATTTCGGCGATGGCGCGGCAAACCAAGGCCAAGTGTACGAGAGCTTTAATATGGCGGCGCTCTGGAAGCTGCCAGTCGTCTATATCGTCGAGAACAATCAATACGCGATGGGTACGGCGATCACGCGCTCGTCGTCGGAAACGCATCTCTATAAGCGCGGCGTCTCGTTCAATATTCCGGGCGAGGAAGTGGACGGCATGGATGTCGTCGCGGTGCGCGAAGCGGGCAAACGCGCGGTGGAACGCGCGCGCGCGGGCGAAGGTCCGTATCTCCTGGAAATGAAAACCTATCGCTATCGCGGCCACTCAATGTCGGACCCGGCGAAATATCGCACCAAGGAAGAGGTCGACGACATCAAGGCCAAGAGCGATCCGATTGAGCACGTGAAGAAGGTGCTGATCGATGGCGGCCATGCCGACGAAGCGCAACTGAAAGAGATCGATCGCGAAATCCGTGGCGTGGTTAGCGAGAGCGCGACGTTCGCGCAGGAGAGCCCGGAGCCTGATCCGAGCGAGCTGCTGACGGATGTTTATCTCGATGCGTAAGACATCGACCAAAGAGGGGGGAATCTTATGAGCGTTGAACTCACGTATCTCGCGTACACGATCGCGCTGTTTTTCGTGGTCGTGTTCGTGCAAGCCGGCGCCGGTGTGCGCAACAATGGCGGCCTCGCGATGATGAACAATCGCGATAATCTGAAGCCGCCGACTGTGTTTCAGGCGCGCATGAAGCGTCTCACCGATAATTTCCGTGAGAACCTCTGGTTCTTTGCACCGCTCATTCTGATCGCGGCGATCTCTGGCATTTCCAATCAATGGACGGTGCTGGGCGCGCAAATCTTCTTTTTCTCACGCATTCTGCACGCGGTTTGGTACGCGTTCGGTTGGCCGATCCTGCGCGCCTTCTTCTGGCTCGCGGGCGTGATCGCTTGCGTACTGATCTTCCTGGCTCTCTTCGGGGTTCTCGCCTGATGACGCAAATCCTCATGCCCGCGCTGTCTCCGACGATGGAGGAGGGCAATCTCGCGAAATGGCTGGTGAAGGTCGGCGATAAGATCGAACCGGGCCAAGTCATCGCCGAGATCGAAACCGATAAGGCGACGATGGAAGTCGAGGCCGTCGACGAAGGCGTGATCTCGAAACTGCTTGTCGAAGAAGGCGCGCAGGGCGTGAAGGTGAATACGCCGATTGCGGTGTTGGATGGCGAAGGCGAGGCGGCTGCGCCAACTCCTCCCCCGCCAGCGGGGGAGGTCCGAGCGAAGCGAGGGGAGGGGGACGTGAAAGAACCCGCCCCCCTCAGTCAGCCCGCTGCGCGCGCTGACAGCTCCTCCGCCCGCGGGGGAGCATCGCTGAGCGTTGCTGATCCAGAACTCCCGCCAGGCACGCAGATGGTGAAGATCACGCTGCGCGATGCGTTGCGGGATGCGATGGCGGAAGAGATGCGCCGCGATCCCAGCGTGTTTTTGATGGGCGAAGAGGTGGCGCAATATCAGGGCGCGTACAAAGTCTCGCGCGGGCTGCTCGATGAGTTTGGGCCCGAGCGCGTGGTCGATACGCCGATCACCGAGCACGGCTTTGCTGGTTTGGGTGTGGGTGCGGCGATGGCGGGTTTGAAGCCGATCGTTGAATTCATGACCTGGAATTTCGGCATGCAGGCCATCGACCAGATCATCAATTCGGCGGCCAAGACGCTCTATATGTCGGGCGGCCAGATCAAATCGTCGATCGTGTTTCGCGGGCCGAATGGCGCCGCATCACGCGTGGCGGCGCAGCACAGCCAGGATTATTCGTCTTGGTATAGCCACGTACCTGGGCTCATCGTGATCGCCCCGTATGATGCGGCGGACGCCAAGGGCTTGTTGAAAGCGGCGATCCGCAATCCGAATCCGGTCGTCTTCCTCGAGCATGAGATGCTCTACGGCGTTGAGTTTGAGATCCCGGACGTCGCCGATTGGGTGGTCCCGATCGGCAAAGCGAAAATCCGTCGCGTCGGCGCGGACGTCACCATCACGGCGCATTCGCGCATGGTGGGCTTGGCGCTGAAAGCCGCCGAGCAATTGGCCGAAGAGGGCATCGACGCGGAAGTAATCGATCTGCGCACGCTGCGGCCGCTCGATACGGATACGATCATCGATAGCGTGAAGAAGACCAACCGCATCGTCACGGTCGAGGAAGGCTGGGGTCAATCGGGCGTGGGCGCCGAGATTGCCGCGCGTGTGACCGCCGAGGCCTTCGATTATCTCGACGCGCCGCCAACGCGCGTACACCAGGTCGATGCGCCGCTGGCGTATGCGGCTAATCTCGAAGCGCTGGCTTTGCCGAGCGTGGATAAGATTTTGGATGCGGTGAAAGCCGTCACCTATCGCTGAGATGTTCGACTACGCCCAATCCTCCATAAGGTCATGGCCATTGGCGTTCTCGGCAACGCGCGATCGGACGGTGCTGCTCGCGCGCGTCGAGTGGATAACGAATGTGGACCGCGTGTGCGAGATTGATGTCGAATTCGATCCGCCGCTTGAGCGTTGGCGGATTGAGGCGCTTGAGCCCATGAGCGTGATTGTTCAAGAGGACGAAGGGCAAGTCTGCTCGCTCTGGCGCCGACGCGATGAATGCTGCCCCGGCGCTGGCGGCTTTCTCATTGTTGAGAAGTCGCCGATGATCGCCGCAATTGTTCAGCACGAAAGCCAAGCCGCGCGCATCGCCGAAAGCATGCAGCATTTCGTGATTGGCACCGATGCGGCCGTCGCGCACGTGCTTTGCCAAGATGCGCCAAAGGTGAGCAAGATTGCGGAGGCGACGCTATGAGCGAAGGTGAAGTCGTTGAGCAATTGATCGAGTACACGAACATCTTGCTGTTCGGCGTGTCGATCATTTTCACGGTGGTGTCGGCTTACATCGTGGCGCTGAATTATTTTGTCGGCGACGCGATGCTGGTGGCGCGGGTGGGGGCGTTCGCGTTTATTTCTCTGATCCTGGGTCTCTTGCTGATGGTGATGATTGGCGCCGAGGGCAATCATGCCGGGCTGATCGCACGGCTGCGCGAACTTGACGGGGCGGGTGAGCTGACGTCTGCGGGGCGTGCGGCGCTCGCCAACGCCACCAATGGCACGGATACGATCGTGCGCGCGCTGCTGTGGCTGGGCATGCTCTCGGTCTATGGCGTGCTGGGCTACATGACTTTTCTTCATCGCTGGAAGCCCGACGTCGTGAACGTCGCGCTGCAAACTTCGAAACGAGCTTCCTCATGACGACGCAAATCACCATGCCGGCGCTGTCTCCGACGATGGAGGAGGGCAATCTGGCGAAATGGCATGTGAAGGTCGGCGACACGATCGAGCCGGGCCAGGTCATTGCCGAGATCGAGACGGATAAGGCGACGATGGAAGTCGAAGCCGTCGATGAAGGCGTGATCGAGGAGATCTTGGTGGCGGAAGGCACGCAAGGCGTGAAGGTGAATACGCCGATCGCGACGCTCGCCGGCGAAGGTGATGCGGCGAAGCCGGCGGCCAAAACTCCTCCCCCACAAGCGGGCGAGGTCCGAGCGGAGCGAGGGGAGGGGGAAGTGAAGCACGCCCCCCTCAGTCAGCCCGCTGCGCGGCCTGCCAGCTTCCCCGCAAGCGGGGGAGCACAAGAGGCGCGCGTACTTGCATCGCCGCTGGCGCGCAGGCTTGCGGAGCAAGGTGGGATTGATCTCTCGGGGCTTGCGGGTTCCGGCCCGCACGGGCGCGTGGTGAAAGCGGATGTGGAAGCGGCGTTGAAGGCGCCGGCGAAGAAGCAAGCGCCGCGCAAGGATGAGCCGCCGCGTTTGGAATCGCGCGCGCTCGCGACGCAAGCGCCGGCTGCGCAAACGCCGACGCAGCACAAAACGCTGGAGCAGCAAGGCATTCGCGCGGGCTCTTACGATCTCGTGCCGCTTGATCTGATGCGCAAAACCATCGCCAAGCGCATGACCGAGAGCTTCCGCGATGTGCCGCATTTCCCACTGAACATCGATATCGAGATCGACACGCTGTTGAAGGCGCGCGGCGAGATCAATAAGCGCTTCGGCGATAAGGGCGTGAAGATTTCTGTCAACGATATGTGCATCAAGGCGGCGGCCTTGGCGCTGAAACTCGTGCCGGAAGCCAACGCGTCGTACACGCCGGACGGCATCGCTGTGCACCATCATGCGGACGTTGCCGTGGCGGTGGCGATACCGGGCGGCTTGATCACGCCGATCATCTGGGCGGCGGAAACAAAAGGCCTCGCGCAAATCTCGCACGAGATGGCTGATCTGGCCGAACGCGCGCGCACCAAGAAGCTGAAGCCGGAAGAGTTTCAGGGCGGCACGTTCTCGATTTCCAACATGGGCATGATGGGGATCAAGAGCTTCGCCTCCATCATCAACGAGCCGCACGGCATGATCATGTCGATCGGCGCAGGCGAGAAGCGGCCAGTGGTGAAAAACGACGCACTGGCGATCGCCACAATGATGAGCGTGACCGTGACCTGCGATCACCGCGTCGTGGATGGTGCGTTGGGCGCTGCGTTTCTGAAGGCGTTCCGCGGGTTCTTGGAAGACCCGATGGCGATGTTGTTGTAACCATCACATCGGTGCGGCATGCTCCATCTGGGGGTGAGTTATGCCTATCGGTGATTATATCGGCGCGTTGCTGACGGCGCTGGGCGATCTTTGGGGTTTTGCGCTGATCGGCAGCTTCTTCGTGATGATTTGCGAAGCGGCAAAGCCGAAGCGGCGCAAGGATGAAGAAGCCGAGAAGCCCGGCGATTTTGCGCTGCCGGTGATGATCTTGAGCCTGATCACGCCGCTGCTCTTGTTCTTCCACGCATTCCTGACTGTCGGCGCCACGCTACCAGGGCTGATCGCGCTGGTGAGCTTGCTGGGCGGATTGATCATCGGCTCAAGCTTGATCGGCTGGATCATCAGCCTTGTCGCGCGCGATGTGGGGCGCACGCTCAGCCGCGCAGCGCCCATTCTGGCGGTCCTCGTCTTTGCGCTCACGGCCTACGTGACGTGGGAGAGCGTGTTTGGCTTCGTGAACGATTTCGTGACTGGCATTGCGACCGGCTGAGGCATCGCCAAGACTCACATCGCGGGTTAGGACACGGCGATGATTTCGCTTCTTCTTGCATCCTTCGTGACGTTCTTCGTCGCCATCGACCCAGTTGCCATGGCGCCGATGTTTACGACGATGACGTCGCACATGACGCCCGCTTGGCGGCGGAAGATGGCGTGGAAGTCGGTGGCGATTGCGACGGGCATTCTGCTGGCTTTTGCCTTTGGCGGCGCGTGGCTACTGGAACAGATCCATGTGTCGATGGATGCGTTCCGGATCGCGGGCGGCTTGCTGTTGTTCCTGATCGCGGTCGACATGCTGTTCGAGAAGCGGGCCGAGCGGCGCGATGAGCGCGCGGAGAAAGTGGCGCAGCATCAGGCCGAGCACCCGGAGACCCAGGACGATATTTCGGTGTTTCCGCTGGCCATTCCGCTGATCGCGGGACCGGGCGCGATTGCCTCGATCATGCTCTTCTTCGCGCAATATGAGGGTGCGCTGGAGCGGACGATGGTGCTGGCCGGCGTCGGCGCGAATTTGGCGCTCTGCCTGATCGCGTTCCTGGCGGCGGGCCCGATCTCGAAAGTGATGGGGCCGACCGTGGGCTCGATGCTGACGCGGGTGTTCGGGATTTTGCTGGCGGCGCTGGCGGCGCAATTCGTGGTCGATGGGATACGCAATGCCTTTGGCATTGCCGTAGGGGCTTAAGGCAATAAGGGAGTGGGGCAGTAAGAGCTGCTCTGCATTCCAAACATATTGCCTTACTGCCTTAGTGCCCTATTCCTCAAAGGCATGAGCAATTCATTTGATCTGATCGTGATTGGTTCGGGCCCTGGCGGGTATGTGACGGCGATCCGCGCGTCGCAGCTCGGGATGAAGGTGGCGATCGTGGAGCGCGATCGGCTGGGCGGCATTTGCCTCAATTGGGGCTGCATCCCAACCAAGGCGCTGCTGCGCTCGGCCGAAGTGTATCGCAATTTCAAACATGCGAGCGAATTTGGGCTTTCGGCCGAGGGCGTGAAATTCGATCCCGCGGCCGTGGTGAAGCGCTCGCGCGGGGTGGCTGGACGCATGGAGAAGGGCGTCCAGTTCTTGATGAAGAAGAACAAGATCACGGTGGTCGAAGGCGAAGCGCGTTTGGAGAAGGGTGCAGCGGCGCCGAAAGTGATCGTAAAGGGCAAGGACGGCAAAGATACTTCGTACGACGCCAAGCACGTGATCCTCGCCACTGGCGCGCGGGCGCGTGAGATTCCGGCTGCGGGCTTGAAGAGCGACGGCAAGAAGATTTGGACCTATCGCGACGCAATGACGCCGCCCGAGTGGCCGGAGAGCTTGCTGGTGTTCGGCTCGGGCGCGATCGGGATTGAGTTTGCCTCGTTCTATGCGGCGTTTGGCGTGAAGGTGACGGTGGTGGAATTGCTCGACCGCGTATTGCCGGTCGAGGACGAGGAAATCTCCGCGTTCGCGAAGAAGCGCTTCGAGAAAGAAGGGTTGAAGATACTCACGTCCACCGAAGCGAAGTCTCTGAAGGCGACAGCGAACGGTGTGGAAGCCGTTATTGCTTCGAAGGGTAAGGAAGAGACGCTGAGTGCGTCGCACGCGATCGTGGCTGTCGGCATCACCGGCAACATCGAAAATCTCGGGCTCGAAGGCCTCGGCGTGAAAACCGATCGCGGGCACATCGTTACCGATGGCTACGGCAAGACGAATGTGGCGGGACTTTATGCGATTGGCGATGTGACGGGCGCGCCGTGGTTGGCGCACAAGGCGTCGCACGAGGGCGTGATCTGCGTTGAAGCGATCGCGGGACAGAAGCCGCATGCGATGATCAAGGAACGCATCGCTGGCTGCACCTATTCGCACCCGCAGGTCGCCAGCGTCGGTTTGACCGAAGCCAAAGCCAAAGCGGCGGGGCGCGAGGTGCGCGTGGGGCGCTTCCCATTCGTCGGCAACGGGAAGGCGATTGCGCTGGGCGAGGACCAGGGCATGGTCAAAGTGGTGTTCGACGCCAAGACCGGCGAATTGCTCGGCGCGCATATGGTGGGCGCTGAAGTCACGGAGCTGATCCAGGGCTATGTCGTCGCCATGAACGCCGAAGTGACGGAGCAGGAACTGATGGAAACAGTGTTCCCGCACCCGACACTTTCGGAAATGATGCACGAAGCGGTGCTCGATGCGTACGGGCGCGTGCTGCACGTCTAGGAGAGCGCGTTGAGCGAATGGCCTGAGCCAACACGCGAGCCTGGTGAGACGCCGCGTTGGCTCGGCTGGACGGTGGCCGCGCTCGTATTTGGCGCACTGCTGTGGGCGGTGCGCGACGACAACGGCGTGTCGTTTGACGGTTGGCGCATGCCGGAATTGGCGATGCCGCAGATCGAGCTACCTGAGATTCAGTGGCCGGATTTCGCGGAGAATGAATCCAACGCGCCATCGCAGGGACAGCCGCAACCGGCGCCGGAGGGCATGGCGGATGCGAGCGCGGCGCCGGAAGCCGTCGCCGTCGTGCGCGGGCCGAACATGCCGGAGTTTAGCGCGCCGGCGTTTGAGGGGCTGCCGTTGGAGCAATGTTTGGCGATGCTCAATGAAGCCGCCAATGCGGTCGGGCCGGGGATGCTGATTGAAGATAGCGATGTGCAGCGCGTCGTGCGCTTCAAGACGCTGCAGGGCGATCTGACGATGACGTGCTCGCGTGTCGATGGGACGCTGCGGGTGGAGCACGGGTAATCCTCGCCCTCGATGGGCGAGGTGGCCGCGAGCTTTCGCTCGCGGACGGAGTGGGTGGACACTCGGTGTTTTGGAGTTGAGCCTCTGATGGCTCCATCGTTTAGAGCGGCGCAACCACCCACTCTGTCATTCCGCCTTCGCTACGCTACGGCGGAATGACAGCTCGCCCATCGAGGGCGAGCAGGGTTAAGCCGCCTTCGCTTCCGCAAAGCGCTCCGCCGCCATGCGCTGCAGCACGACGTAATCGGTTTTGCCGCTGCCGAGGACGGGGATGGTGTCGATCACGACGATGCGTTTTGGGATCGCGAGTTCTGACGCGCCGTTTTCCTTGCACCAGGCTTGCAGGTCTTCGACCTTGGCGTCGGCATTGTCGGTGAAGAGGATGATGCGTTCGCCTTTGCGCGAATCCGGCAAGGCGACAGCAGCGTGCAGGTTTTCCGGCCAGACAGTCTGGGCGTAGCTCTCGACGGCGTTGAGCGAGACCATTTCGCCGCCAACTTTGGCGAAGCGCTTTACGCGGCCGAGGATGCGGATGAAGCCGTCTTCGTCGACGTCCACTACATCGCCAGTGTCGTGCCAGCCTTGCGGCAGGAGATCGATGCCGAACGGTTTGGTGGGGTCGAGATAGCCGCGCATCACGTTGGGGCCGCGCACGAAGAGCTTCTGGCCGCCTTCGATGCCTGGCACGGGCTCAAGCCGCCATTCGATGCCCGGTAGGAATTGGCCGACGGAGCCGTGCTTGTTGGCGCCGGGAATGTTCACGGCGATGACGGGCGAAGCTTCGGTGGCGCCATAGCCTTCGAGCAATTCGACGTCGAAGCGGGTCTTGTAGAGTTCACGCGTCTCCGGCTTCACGCGCTCGGCGCCGCAGACCATGATCTTGATGCAATTGAGATCGCCGTCCTTGGCGTTGCGCGCATATTGCTGCGCGAACGTGTCGGTGGCGAAGAAGACGTTGGCGCCGGTTTCTTTCACCAGCTTCGGAATTTCCTTCACCTGCAGCGGCGACGGGAAGAGAAACACTTTGTGGCCGGTGAAGAGCGGCAGCATCGTGCCGCCGGTCAGACCAAAGCAATGGAACATCGGCAGCGGATTGAAGAACACCCAGTCCGGGTCGAACGGCACGTGCGCGTGCGCTTGTTCGACATTGCCGACGATGTTGGCGTGGCTGAGCACGGCGCCGCGCGGCGTGCCGTAGGAGCCTGAAGTGAACAGAATCACGCCGGTGTCGTCCGGGTTGGCTTTCGCGGCGAACAGGCGCGGGAATGAGCCCTTGAGCAAGGCGATCAGCTTGTCGCCGAAATCGATCGTTTTGCGGACGTCTTCGAGATAGATGAGCTTGGCGTGCTTGGAGAGTTCCTTCTCCAACGCTTCGAGACCACCGAGCTTGATGAAAGCGCGTGAGGTCAGAATTTTTTTGACGTTGGCGGCTTCGCAGGCGGCGCGCAGATTCATGGCGCCGGCGGTGAAATTGAGCATGGCCGGCGTGCGGCCGATGGCCTGCAGCGCGAAGAACGTGACCGTGCAGCCCGCGCCGGTTGGCAGCAGGATGCCCGCCGTCTCACGTTTCTTGATCAGCATATCGAGCTTGCCGCCCAGCGCGAACGCGGCGCGGATGATGTCGTCGTAGGAAAGCGGCTTGCGCTCGTGATCCTCAAGGATCTTGTACTTGCCGCCTCTTTCGTCACGCGCCCGCAGAAGGGCCTCGAACAAGGAGACGCGCGTACGCGCCAACTCGAACGGACGATGCGCCATGAGCTTGTTGCCTCCGTACTGACCCGCCCAAAGCGCCCGGGACGTAGGGGGCGCTTGTCCCGTGATTATTGTTTCACGGCTGTAACAGAGACTAGAGGCGTGGCCAGACTTGGGCAAGACGTCGCACGTTAACCCCTTGGCGCTGCATTGCAGAAATGCCGTCCAGGCGTTGCGGGACAAGGCGTGGAGGGTCATGTTCCAGACATGCCGACCTTGCTTGATTTGCGCCCTGAAGGCGAAAAAGAGGGCGCCCCCCGCCCCCGCCACCCCGAAAAAGAGGGGAGGCCGGACAACGCCTCGCCGCGCAAACCGGATTGGATCCGGGTGAAGGCGCCGACGAGCTTGGGCTATCATCAGACCAAGGAGCTGGTGCGCGATCTGAAGCTGCACACGGTGTGCGAAGAAGCCGGCTGCCCGAACATCGGCGAGTGCTGGAGCCAGAAGCACGCGACCTTCATGATCCTGGGCGGCATCTGTACGCGCGCGTGCAGCTTCTGCAATGTCTCCACCGGCAAGCCGCTGCCCCTGGATGAAGCTGAGCCGGAGAATGTCGCGCACGCCACCGCGACCATGGGCTTGAAGCATGTCGTGGTGACGTCGGTGGATCGTGACGATCTGGAGGACGGCGGCGCCGATCATTTCGTACGCACGATCCGCGCTATTCGTGAAGCGGCGCCAGAGACGACGATCGAAATCCTGACGCCGGACTTTTTGCGCAAGCCGGGTGCGGCTGAGCTGGTGATCGATGCGGCGCCGGATGTGTTCAACCACAATCTCGAAACTGTGCCGCGGCTCTATCATTCGATCCGGCCGGGCGCGCGTTATTATCAATCGCTGCGGCTGCTGGATTCGGTGAAGCAGCGCGATCCGAGGCAATTCACAAAATCGGGCCTCATGGTGGGCTTGGGCGAGACGAAGGACGAAGTGCTGCAGGTCATGGACGATCTGCGCGTCGCGAACGTGGATTTCCTCACCATCGGCCAATATTTGCAGCCAACGAAGAAGCACGCGGCGATCGATCGGTTCTGGACCCCGGAGGAATTCAAGGCGCTGGAGACGATCGCGTACGCCAAGGGCTTCCTGATGGTGTCCGCCTCGCCGCTGACCCGCTCGTCGCACCACGCCGGCGAAGATTTCGCGCGTCTGAAAGCGGCGCGCTTGGCGCAGCAAGCTTGAGAAGGCGTATGTTAAGTCCTCCCCCGCAAGCGGGGGAGGTGGCGAGCGTAGCGAGCCGGAGGGGGAAAGTCCGCCAACACCGCGCGCGCCCCCTCAGTCACGCTACGCGTGACAGCTCCCCCGTAAACGGGGGAGCAGTTTAGTGAGCCGTACTGTCATCGAAGCCGAGCGCATCTTGCCGTACGCGCCGGCGGATTTGTGCCGGTTGGTGGGTGATGTGCGTGCATATCCCGAATTCATTCCGTGGCTGCAGAGTTTGCGCGTGGTGAAGGAAGAGCCGCGCGACGAGGGCGGTTGGGAAGGTGTGGCCACCGCGATTGTGGGCTGGAAGGCGATCACGGAACGGTTTTCGACGTCGGTGCGCTGTGAGCCGGCCAAGGGCGAAGTGGATGTGGCGCTGGTGAGCGGGCCGTTTCATGCGCTGGACAATCGCTGGCGGTTCGAGCCGCACGAGAAGGGCGCAAAGGTGCGCTTCTGGATTTCGTACCAGTTCAAGAACCCGCTGCTGAACGCAGTGGTGAGCGCCAACAAGGATAAGGTTGCCGCGCGCGTGATGGGCGCGTTTGAGCGCGAAGCGAAGAAGCGGCTCGGGCGCTAGTCCATCACACGCTTAAGCAGATCGAACGCGGCGAGCACGGTGGCGAGTTGGATTTCGTGCCGCCCTAAATCCCCAAAGCGCTTTTCTTCGTGAATGGTTGCGCCGCCGCGTCTTGAGGCGGCCATGTGGACGAGGCCGACGGGTTTTTCGGGTGTACCGCCATCGGGGCCGGCGATGCCGGTGACGGCGACGGCGATGTCGGCGCGGCTCTTGGCGATCGCGCCTTCGGCCATGGCGATGGCGACGTCGCGGCTGACAGCGCCGATGCGTTGGATGAGATCGGCGGGCACGCCGAGCATTTCGGTTTTGGCTTCGTTGGAATAGGTGACGAAGCCGCGCTCTAGGCTGGCGGAGGCGCCGGGTATTGCCGCGAGCGAGGCCGCGATCAGGCCGCCGGTGCAGCTTTCGGCGGTGGCGATCTTGAAGCCGCGCGCCTTCGTCTCGGCGAGCAGCGTTTGGGCGTTCTCATAATGGGCGGTCATTCGTCGTGGATAGCGCCGCGATGTGGAGAAAGTCCATTCCCAGGACTCATGGGGGGTGGCAGAAGCGGGGCGCTTTCGGGAGGGAACATGCAAGCTCTTGCGCGCCGCGCCGCAGCGCCGATTTTCGCGCTCGCGCTGTTTTCCAGCGCCGCGCTGATCTTCGTACTGCAACCGCTGTTCGGGCGGATGGTGACGCCGCTCTTGGGCGGATCGCCGGCGGTGTGGAACACCTCGATGGCGTTCTTCCAGGCGGCGCTGCTGGTGGGCTATCTCTATGCGCACTTGCTGGCGCGCGTGCGCGATTTGCGCGTGCAGGCTGTCGTGCATGCAATTGTGCTGCTGGCGGCGTGGCTGGTGTTGCCGGTGCATGTGACGAACGCGCTGGGCGCGCCAAGTTCGGAGCACCCGGCGTTGTGGCTTGTCGGCGTGCTCGCGCTCTCGGTGGGCGCGCCGTTTGCGGCGGCGTCGGCGACGGCGCCATTGCTGCAGGCTTGGTATGCGCGCACAGGACGCGCCGACGCGCATGACCCATATTATCTTTATGCGGCGAGCAATTTGGGCTCGTTCATCGGCCTGCTCGCGTATCCGGCGTTGATCGAACCGCTCTTGGGCGCACAGGCGCAGAGCAGCGCGTGGACGGCGGGCTATCTGCTCGTCGCGGCGATGGTAGTGCTGTGCGCCGGCATGGCGGTGTCGGCCAATGACGGCGCGCCAGCGCCGGTGAAAACTGACGCCGCGCCGGATGCGGGGGCGGTGACGTGGCGCGAGCGTCTGTACTGGATGGCGGCGGCGGCTGTGCCGTCGGCGCTGTCTCTGGGCGTGACGTTGCACATTTCGACCGACGTGGCGTCAGCGCCGATGCTGTGGGTGATCCCGCTGGCGCTTTATCTAGCGACGTTCGTGATCGCGTTCGCGCGCGGCAGCGAGAAGCTGATTGGCTCGACGCTGTTTATCCACCCGTTCGCCTTGGCGCTGTTGCTGGCGTCTTATTATGCATCGGGCAATTGGACCTTCTCTGTTGCGGGCATATTGGCAGGGTTCTTCTTCAGCGCCCTGATCTGCCATTTGGCCCTGGCGCAATCGCGACCGGACGCGAGCCGGCTGACGGAGTTTTATCTCTACGTCTCACTGGGCGGCGTGCTGGGCGGCGCGTTTGCGGCGCTGCTGGCGCCGGTGATTTTCAACAATGTGTACGAGTACCCGCTGGCGTTGGCGGCCGCGTGCCTGTTTCGGCCGCGCGCGCAGAACGACATGCCGCGCTTGATGGACGCCTCGGTCGCTGCAGCGGTCATGATTGCGGTGCTGTTCGTCATTCTAAACGTGCGTACGGCGGTGATCGATTCCGTAATCATCGTGGGCGCGTTGGGCGCGGCGTGCTCGATGGTGGCGGCGGGATGGGGTGATGAGCGTCGGCCCGCGCCCTTCCGGTACGCGTTCCTGGGCGCGGCGGCAGTGCATGCGGCTATCGTGATCTGGATCGCGTTCCATCTGGATGCAATCTTTGTGCGCTCGATCGTCGAAGGCAGCGGGCAACTGGAAATCCAGCAGCCCTGGGGCTTGGTGCTGATTGGGTCGAGCATGCTGGTGCTGATGTTCGTGGTGCACGGCACGACGCAGAACCGGCGCGAGGGAGATTCGCCAATCGCCGATTTTGCCTGCGGCGCGGCGCTGCCGACCTTGTTATTCCTGATTATGCAGGTGCTCGTCGGCGCACGATTGACGCCGCAATTGCTGGTGACGGTTGGCATTCTGCTTTGCGCGTTTGGCGTGTTCTTCAATCGCGGCCGGCCGATCGTCATGGCGGCGGTCGTGCTGACGTCTTTCGTCGTGATCTTTCTTGAGGACGCGCGCGGCGCGCGGATCATTACGCAGGAGCGCAGCTTCTTCGGCGTGTTGCGCACGCGCGTGATGGATGATCCGAGCGATCCCGCCGTGCCGCCGCTGCGCATTCTGTTGCACGGCACCACGATTCACGGCGCGCAGCTCGCCGCCCCCGGCCTCACCCGCCTGCCCCTCACCTATTATCATCCGCGCACGGCGCTAGGGGAGGCGATCCTGGCGGGGCTTTCGACGGGCGATTCCTCCAACATGGCGCTGATTGGCTTGGGCGCCGGCTCCTCGGCGTGCCTGACCCGACCAGATGATCGCTTGACGATTTTTGAGATTGATCCGGCCGTTGTGCGCTTGGCGGCCGAGCCGGGCGGCGACTTCACTTACGTGCCGGAATGTCAGCCGAACGCGCGCATCGTCTTGGGTGATGCGCGGTTGCGGATCGCGGAGGAGCCGAACGGTGAGTTCGATGTGATCGTAGTTGATGCATTCTCGTCCGACGCGATCCCGGCGCACTTGCTCACGGCCGAGGCGATCCAGACATATCTCGACAAGACCTCCGATCGCGGCATCGTTGTGCTGCACTTGTCGAACCGTAATCTGGCGCTGGTGTCAGAGGCGGCGCGGGTGGCGCGCGATATCGGCGCTTTCACCCAATATCGGATCAGCGATCGGTTCGAACAGCCTTACGTTTCGTATTATGGCGGCTTGGCAGCGAGCGTGATGATCGTGGCGAAATCGCCCGAGATCATGAGCCGCTTGGCGTTGCCGAGCGGCGGCTGGCGTGCGTTCGAGGCGCCGGAGGGACCGGGCTGGACGGACGATTACATCAACGTGCCGCGCGCGCTGTGGGAAGGGCTCTCTGGCGCGGAGAATTGCCGGATTTATCCATGGTTGCGCGAGTGCGGCGGTGAACCGGCGGCGCAGGAAACGCCGGCGGCGCCGACTGATCCGACGCAGCAATAGTGCGTCGCGTCGCCCTTCGACGGGCTCAGGGTGACGCGAACTCTGGCGTCGCGGACAATCTTCTAGCGTCAGCCTGAGCTTGTCGAAGGCGGCGTGCGTTCGCGATGCCGACGAGGGCGCCGGCGCTCCGGTTTTAGCGGCGCAACAGGGTCGCGGTGGCGTAGGCCGCGAGTCCTTCTTCGCGGCCGAGGAAGCCCATGCGCTCGGTGGTCGTGGCTTTGACGCTCACGCGCTCAATGGGGAGATCGAGCACGGCGGCGGTGCGGGCGCGCATGGCTTCGCGGTGCGGACCGATCTTTGGGCGTTCGCACACGAGCGTGACGTCGACATGTGTGATGGTGGCGCCGGCGGCATCGGCGAGCCGCAGCGCGTGGCGCAGGAATTTTTCCGAGTCCGCGCCTTTCCATTGCGGATCGCTCGGCGGGAAGTGTGCGCCGATATCGCCTTCGCCGAGCGCGCCGAGAATAGCGTCCACCAGCGCGTGCCAGCCGGCGTCGGCGTCGGAATGGCCGAGCAGGCCTTTCTCGTGCGGAATACGCACGCCGCAGAGCGTGACATGATCGCCTTCGCCGAAGCGATGCGCGTCGATGCCGTTGCCGACGCTGACGAAGCGATTATCGAGCAGGCGCGCGAGCATTTCCAAATCTCCGGGATAAGTGATCTTCATCAGGCGCGGATCGCCGGCGATCAGTTTCGTTTCGGCGCCGAATTTACGCATGACCGCGAGATCGTCGGCGAAGGTCGCGTCACCAATCGCGGCGTAGGCGGCGCGCAGTGCGGCGGCGTTGAAGGCTTGCGGGGTCTGCACGCGCATCAAATTCTCGCGTGAAATCTCAGCGACGACGACATTGTCGGCGCCTACGCGCTGAAGTGCATCCGCAGCAGGCAAAGCAGGAGCGACGGCAAGCGCCCCGTCGCGCACCGCTTCGATCAGAGCGCGGATCGTGGTCTCAGAAAGCCCCGGACGTGCTGCGTCGTGAATGAGAATGACATCGGTGTCGGAAATCGCGGTCATCGCCGCCCGCACGGACTCCGTGCGCGTCGCCCCTCCTCGCACCGCGCGGACGGGGAGGGACGCAGTTGCGGCATGGAACAGGTCCTCCTGGTCCGCGCCGATGGCGACGACCACCTCTCCCACGCCGGCGCGCAGGAACGCCTCGGTCGACCAGCGCAACACCGGTTTCCCCAGGAGGCTATTGTATTGCTTAGGCAAATCGCCGCCCGCCCGACTGCCGGAGCCGGCGGCGACGATGATGGCGGCCACTTTCATCGGCTGGAGAATTCTTCGCACTCTTGTTGCATCGCAGCATAAAACCCTTGGCGCCCGCTTTTTAGGCGCCATACTCGACGCCGAGGACGGGGCCAAGGATGCTCGATTTGACCGAAAATCGCCGGCTTGTCTCCCGCCTCGCGCTGGGGATGTGGGTATGGGCGGACCGAACGTGAGCGAATTGCGGCCTTTGGCGGGGCGCATCTCGACCCCCGACGCCGAGCGTTGGCTTGAGGGGCTGCCTGCGCCGGTGATCGGTTTGGACTCGGGCGAGCGTATTCGTTTCGTGAACGCCGCCGCCGCGGAATTGCTCGCCGGTGTGGGGCGGGGGCTGTTGGGCCGACGCCTCGATGAGATTTTCGGAAATGATGCGCCGATCCTTGGGCTCGCGCGCCGCGCCGCGAATGGCGTGGCCGTGGCCGAAGCGGACGTGACGCTGGCGGGCCCCGGTTTTGCGCTGGGCCGCGCGACCGTGTCAGCGGGGCAGGTGGGCGATAACGGTTATGTCGCGCTGGTGATCACGCATGCGCCGCGCGCACGAGTAGCGCCATTGGCGACTGCAATGAATTCGGCGGCGCGCACCTTGGCGCATGAAGTGCGCAATCCGCTCGCTGGGATTCGCGCGGCGGCGCAGCTGATCTCGCGCGGCGCCGATGATGAAGCTTCGGCATTGGCGACGTTGATTTGCGATGAAGTGGATCGGATTCACCGGCTGACCGACCGGATCGATCCGCTCGGGTCCTTCCACCCACCGCGTTTCGAGCCGTTCAACATTCACGAGGCGCTGGATCGGGTGCGTAAATTGGTGGGCTCAAGCGCCCCGCATGTGATGATCCGCGAACGCTATGACCCAAGCTTGCCGCCGGTGCGCGGCGATCTGGACCAATTGATCCAGGCGTTTTTGAACATCGCCAAGAATGCGGTGGAAGCGTTGGGCGACCAGCCTGACGGCGAAATCTCCATCATCACGGCGTATCGCCCGGGCGTGCGCTTCCGGTCCGCAGCCAGCGGCGCTGCGCGCGCGCAACTCGAAGTGCAGATCGTCGATAATGGACCAGGCTTGCATCCCGACGTGGCCGATCGCTTGTTTGAGGCGTTCGCGAGCACGAAATCTGGCGGCATGGGTCTTGGCTTGACGGTCGCCGCCGACATCGTCGCGCGGCACGACGGACGCATCGAAGTCGATAGCGTGCCTGGGCGCACCGCTTTCACCATTCTGCTTCCCATCGATCCGGAGGATCACCCATGAGCGCACGCATCCTGTTGGCGGATGACGACGCGTCCTTGCGCTTCGTGCTTTCGCAAGCGCTCGGCAAGGAAGGCTACAATGTGCGTGCGACAGGCAATGTCGCGACGCTGTCGAAATGGGTGCGTGAGGGGGAGGGTGACCTCGTCCTGAGCGACGTCTACATGGGCGACGAGTGTGTGTTCGACGCGCTCCCCTCGATGCGGATCGCGCGCCCTAACCTGCCCGTGATCGTGATGAGCGCACAATCGACGGTGTCGACCGCGCTCTCCGCCGCAGGCGCGGGCGCCTATGATTATGTGCCGAAGCCATTTGACCTGGATGATCTGATGGCCGCGGTGCGGCGCGCGCTGACCGGCGGACCGGATGCGAAGACGCGCGCACAGGGCGCGAAAGCCGAGAAGGAAGAGAAGCTGCCATTGATCGGTCGCGCGCCAGCGATGCAGGAAGTGTATCGCGTGATGGCGCGGGTGGCCGGCACCGATTTGACCGTGCTGGTCGAAGGCGAAAGCGGCACGGGCAAGGAGCGCGTCGCACGCGCGATCCACGATCATAGCCGCCGGGCCAGCGGACCATTCGTGATCGTGAGCTTGGCGGGCGCCGCGCCGGCGCAGATCGACCGCGAATTGTTTGGGCCGGACGGCAAATTTCAGCAGGCGCGCAACGGCACATTGTTCTTGGAAGACGTGGATGAGTTGCCGTCCGATGCGCAGACGCGATTGGCGGGCTTGCTGCATTCGGATGATCCGAACGAGCGTCCCAATGTGCGCCTGATCGCGGCGGCTCAGCGCTCGCTGTCCTCGCTCGCCCGCCAGGGGTCGTTCCGTCAGGATCTGTTCTATCGTTTGAACGTCGTCTCGATCCGGCTGCCGCCGCTTCGGGAGCGTCTGGAGGATGTCGGCGACTTGGCGCGGGCGTTCTTGGTGCGGGCCAAGCGCGAAGGGCTGCCGGATAAACAGCTCGACAGCTCGGCGATCGAACGGCTGAAAGCCTATGATTTCCCCGGCAATGTCCGCGAACTGGAGAATTTGCTCCGTCGCGCAGCGGCGCTGAGCCCCGCTTCGGTGATCACCGCACGCGAGATCGGCAATGAGCTCGGCAACGCGGCCAAGGAGCAGGCCGCCGAAGAGAGCGGGGAGGGCTTTGAAGCCGCCGTGTCCCGCCGCCTCGCCTCGGAATTCGCGGCCGCGAGCCCCGATTTGCCCGAGGCTGGGCTTTATGACCGGCTGTTGGCCGAGGTGGAGCGCCCGCTCATCGAACAGGCGTTGCACGCTACACGCGGCAACCAAATCCGGGCGGCGGCGGTTCTGGGCATCAACCGCAATACTTTACGGAAGAAAATCCAGACCTTAGGCATCAAGACTGGGCGCGGCGATTGACGCTGCCGTGATCTTGGTTCAACACCATGTTGCTAAGCAGCAACATGAGTTCCCCCGGTCATGGTGCAAATCACGGCGAATGAGTCCGCCTCCGACGCGGCGGTTCTGAGCGACCGTCCGCAAGGGAAAAGCGCGCTCGCCTTCGCCATCGGCTTCGGCGTGGCCGCCCTCCTCACCGCGACGGCCACCATCGCCCTCCTCCTCGGCGAAGGCTTGGCAGGGGAGGCCAATACAGCCATCGGCGGCATGCTCTTCGCCAGCATCGCCATCTCGGCGGTGCTCACCGGCATCTTCGCGCATCGCATGCTGCGGATCGCCAAAGCCTGGCGCTCAGCCGCGAGCGGCGCGCGGCTGCATTTGCGCTTCGTCACGTTGTTCGCGCTGGCCGCTCTGGCGCCGGCGATCATCGTGGCGGCGTTCTTGGGCTTCACCTTCAGTCAGGGTGTCGATCGTTGGTTTAGCCAGCGCGTCGAGAGCACGATCGAGAACGCGGCTGACGTCGGTCGTGCGTATGTCGATCTGGCGTCCGGCGGACTGAGCAGTGAAGTCGAGGCGATGGGCGTCGACTTGAACGCGGCGCGACAGGGTTTGGTGGACGAGCCGCAGCGCTATTTGGCGTTTCTGAACGCACAGACGGAGCGGCGCGCGCTGTCTGCGGCTTATGTGGTCGATAGCGCCGGGCGCGTGCTGGCGCGAAGTGAGATGCCTGGCGCGGGCCCGTATCGTCCGCCGTCGCGCAATGCCTATGTGACGGCGAATGCCAACCAGGTGTCGGTGCGGTTCGACGAACCGACCAATTCGGTGCGCGCGCTCTATCGGCTGAACGCATATCAGGACGCTTATCTCTTGGTCGCGCGGCCGGTGGCGCCGGGATTGGTCTCGCAATTGCGCGCCTTCGATGAATCCGTGGAGGATTATCGCAACGCCCGCCAACAACAGGGCGCGCTGCGCGGTCTATTTGGGCTGGCCTACCTTTCGACGGCGCTGCTGGTGTTGTTGGCCGCCGGTTGGGTGGGTCTGAACAGCGCCACGCGCGTGGCCGAGCCGATCGGACGGCTTGTCGGCGCGGCGCGGCGCGTCGAGAGCGGCGATTTGAAAGCGCGCGTCAGCGTGGGCGAGGAGCGCGACGAGATCGACGCGCTGGCGACGGCGTTCAACCGCATGACGGCGCAATTGGACACGCAGCGGCGCGATTTGGTGGCGGCGCAGGAGGACGCTGAGGACCGCCGGCAATTCATCGAAACGGTGCTCGCTGGCGTCAGCGCCGGCGTCGTCGGGTTGGATCACAATGGCCGGATCTCGGCCGCCAATCGCTCCGCGGTGCAATTGCTCGGGGTGGAAAATCTCGTCGGCCGCCGGCTGATCGATGTCGCGCCCGAGTTTGCCGAATTGCTGAACCGCGCTTCGCCCATGGGCGAGACGCCGGCGATGCGCGTTGACCTGATGCGCGAGGGCGGATCGCTGAATCTGAGCGTGCGCATGAGCCCTGAAGCCGACGGCGGCCTCGTGCTGACGTTCGACGACATGACCAAGCTGATCTCGGCGCAACGGCAGGAAGCCTGGAAGGATGTCGCCCGCCGCATCGCGCACGAGATCAAGAACCCGTTGACGCCAATCCAACTTTCGGCCGAGCGGCTGCGGCGCAAATACGCCGACGAGATCACATCGGATCAGGACACGTTCTTGAAGTGCACGGACACGATCCTGCGCCAAGTCGCCGACATCGGTCGCATGGTGGACGAGTTCTCGTCGTTCGCACGCATGCCGACGCCGCGGATGGCTTTTGCGGATATGAGCGAGATCGCGCGGCAAACCGTGTTCGGTCAGCGCTTGGCCTTCTCCGATCTGCGCATTGAGGTCGAAGGCGTAGACAAGCCGATCGGCTTGGTGAGCGACGAGCGCTTGATCTCGCAGGCGCTGCTGAACCTGATCAAGAATGCGGCCGAAAGCGTGCAAGCGCGGCGCGCGCGCGATGGCGAACCGAAGGACGGGTTCGTGCTGCTGCGGCTGCGCGACCTCGATTTCGGCGTGCAATTCGAAGTGATCGACAACGGTTTGGGCTTTCCGGAGAAGGATCGCCACCGCCTGATCGAACCGTATGTGACGACGCGCACCAAGGGCTCGGGGCTCGGCCTGGCGATCGTGGCGCGCATTGTCGAAGACCACGGGGGGCTGATTGAGTTGGACGACGCACCCGGGCAAAGCCCGGGCGCGATTGTCCGTTTCGTTCTTCCAAAGCGGGCCGATGACACATTTGAAGCGGCCGCAGAACACGGCGCAGGAGCAGCCTGATGGCGTCTGACATTCTCATCATCGACGACGAAGCCGATATCCGCGATCTCGTCTCGGGCATCCTCGAAGACGACGGCCACCAGGTGCGGACCGCGCGTGACAGCGACGAAGCGCTGGATGCCTTGCGCCGACGCACGCCTTCACTCGTCGTGCTCGACATTTGGCTGCAGGGCAGCCGCATGGACGGCCTCGAATTGCTGGCGACGTTCAAGGAGATCGATCCGGACATGCCGGTGATCGTGATCTCCGGCCATGGCACCATCGAGACCGCGGTCTCGGCGATCCGCAAAGGCGCTTATGATTTCGTCGAAAAGCCGTTCACCGCCGATCGTTTGTTGCTCGTCGTGCAGCGCGCGCTGGAGGCGGCGCGGCTGAAGCGCGAGAACACGGCGCTCAAGGCGCGTTCGGCGGCGAGCGATGAGCTGATCGGCTCGTCGGCGGTGATGGCGGCGCTGCGCAGCGCAATTGACCGCGTCTCGCAAACCAATTCGCGGGTGCTGGTCACCGGGCCGGCCGGTTCCGGCAAGGAGCTCATCGCGCGGCTGCTGCATGAACGCAGCGCCCGTGTCGGCGGGCCGTTCGTGGCGATCAATGCGGCGTCGATCGCGCCGGATCGGATGGAGAGCGAGATCTTCGGCGAGGAAGGCCCAGATGGTCGCGCGCGCAAGATCGGTGTGTTCGAACAGGCGCATGCGGGCACGCTGTTCTTGGACGAAGTCGGCGATATGCCGCTGGAGACGCAGTCGAAGATTCTGCGGGTGCTGGTCGAGCAACGCTTCCGCCGCCTGGGCGGCTCCACGGACGTGCAAGTCAATGTGCGCGTGGTGTCTTCGTCATCGCGCGATTTGAGTGGCGATATCGAGCAAGGGCGTTTTCGGCAGGATCTGTATCACCGGCTGAACGTGGTGCCGCTACGCGCGCCGGCGCTGTCGGAGCGACGCGAAGACATTCCAGAGCTGGCGGGCTATTTCGTTGGGCGTCTGGCGGGCATGACCGGGGTGCCGGCGCGGCAGATCGGTGAAGACGCGCTGGCGGCGCTGCAGGCCGCGGAGTGGCCGGGCAATGTGCGCCAGCTGCGCAACGTGATCGAGCGCATCCTGATTTTGGCGACGGGGGACCTTTCGCAGCCGGTGACCGTGGATTCGCTGCCGCCGGAAGCTTGGCCGGCCGCGGGTTCGAAGCGCGATGGCATGCAGGAAGTGATCGGTTTGCCCCTGCGTGATGCGCGTGAGCGGTTTGAGCGCGAATATCTCAACGTGCAGATCACGCGCTTCGGCGGCAATATTTCACGCACGGCGGCGTTTATCGGCATGGAGCGTTCGGCGCTGCACCGGAAGCTGAAATCATTGGGCGTAGAGGCGCCGGGCCGCAGCGGACAAGAAGCGGAATGAGCCAGATCGCTTATGTGAATGGCGCGTACGTGCCGATGCGCCATGCGGCGATCTCAATCAATGATCGCGGCTTTCAGTTTGGCGATTCCATCTACGAGGTGTGGCCGGTGCGCGGCGGACAGCTGCGCGATTCCGAGGGGCATTTCGCGCGTATGCAGCGATCGCTGAACGAAATCCGCGTGCCGGCGCCGATGGATGAGCGGGCGCTGAATTTGGTGATTAAGGAGACGATGCGGCGCAACAAGGTGCGCGACGGGATCGTCTATATTCAGATCAGTCGCGGGGTCGCCCCGCGCGACCACACGTTTCCGACCAAGCCGACAAAGCCCACCCTGATCATCACGGCGAAGAATTTGGACCAGGCGGGCATGCGCAAGCGTGGCGCAGAAGGCGTGAAGGTGATCACGACGCCGGAAATCCGTTGGGCGCGGCGCGATATCAAATCAGTCAATCTGCTGCCGAACATTCTGCAGCGTCAGGCAGCGAAGGAAGCTGGCGCGTTCGAGGCGTGGTTCGTGGATGCCGACGGCTTCATCACGGAAGGCACATCATCGAATGCTTGGATCGTTGATGCTCAGGGACGTTTGCGCACGCGCCCGCTCTCGAATGACATCCTCCATGGCGTCACGCGCGCTTCGGTGCTGAAGGTCGCGCAAGAGCGGCAGATGCAGGTGATCGAGGAGCCGTTCACGTTGGCCGAGGCGAAGGCTGCGCGGGAGGCGTTCGTGACCGGCGCAGGCGCGCCGATTTTCCCTGTTGTCGCCATCGATGACACGCCGGTGGGCGAAGGAAAGCCTGGACCCGTGACGCAGGCCCTGCGCGCCGCTTATTTGGGCGCCTGAACCGGCGTTACAGTATTCGGCGCCCGGTTACAGTTGGCGCCACCCCCGGTTCGTGCCTATAGCAGCCCATCAAGCCGTGCGTTTCGTCGCGGCGTCATAAAACTGAAGCATGGGGCTACACCATGGATAAGAAACAAAACCTCCAGGACACGTTCCTGAACGCTGTCCGCAAGGCCAAGACGCCACTCACGATTTTCCTGGTCAACGGCGTGAAGCTGCAGGGCGTCGTCACTTGGTTCGACAATTTCTGTGTGTTGTTGCGCCGCGATGGCCAGGTGCAGCTCGTTTACAAGCACGCGATTTCGACGATCATGCCGGGCGCGCCCGTGCAATTGTACGATATCGACAAGGCAGCTGATGAAGCCGACGGCTGATACGCCGCTCAAAGATTTCAATCGCGCGATCGTGCTGCGCCCGCTGGCGACGGCGGGCGAGAGCATTCGCGATGGCGAAGCGCGCCTGCTGGAGGCCGTAGGGCTGGCGCAAGCTTTGGGCCTCGACGTCACGCACGCCGAGGCGCCGCCGCTGCGCCAGATCAGCCCCCGCACCTATCTGGGCGGCGGCCGCGTGGAGCGTTTGAAAGAGCGTGCCGAGGAAACCGGCGCGGGCGTGGTCGTGATCGACGCGCCGCTCTCGCCTGTGCAACAGCGCAATCTGGAAACCGATATTGGCGCCAAGGTCGTGGACCGCACGGGCTTGATCCTCGAGATTTTCGGCCTGCGTGCGCGCACCAAGGAAGGCAAGCTTCAGGTCGAGTTGGCGCGTCAGGGCTATGAGCGCTCGCGCCTGGTTCGCACGTGGACGCACTTGGAGCGCCAGCGTGGCGGCTTGGGCAAAACTGGCGGTCCTGGCGAAACGCAGATCGAACTCGATCGACGCATCATCGCGGATCGAATTTTGAAGCTGAAGCGCGAACTGGAGGACGTGCGGCGGACGCGCGGGCTGCAGCGTCGTGCGCGCTCGCGCGCGGGCCTGCCGGCTGTGGTGCTGGTGGGCTATACGAACGCCGGCAAATCGACGCTGTTCAATCGGCTGACGCAGGCTGGCGTGCTGGCAAAGGATATGCTGTTCGCCACGCTCGATCCGACTGCGCGGCAAGTAAAATTGCCCAGCGGCCGTGCCGTGATCATGAGCGACACGGTGGGCTTTATCTCCGATCTGCCACACGAATTGGTTGAGGCGTTCCGCGCCACGTTGGAGGCGGTGACGGAGGCGGATCTGCTCGTGCACGTGCGCGACATCGCCCATCCCGAGACGGACAAGCAGAAAGCCGACGTGCTGGGCGTGCTGGCGCAATTGGCCAAGGATGCGGGCGGGAAAACGCCGCCGGTGCTTGAGGCGTGGAATAAGATCGATCTGTTGGACGACGCGACGCGTGAGGGCCGCTTGCGGCGTGCGCAGACGGCGGCTGAGCAGGGGCAGGGCAGCGCCCTACCCCCTGTCGCGATTTCGGCGGAGACAGGGGAGGGCGTGGATTCCCTGCTCGCGGCGATCGATCGCGCGGCCTTCTCAGCGACGCGCGTCATCACCCTCACCTTGGCGCCGGACGATGCTGGACGCGTGCGCGCGCAGATCGCGGCTGCGGGCAAAGTTCTCGATGAGCAAACCGACGATGATGGCGTGATCACGCTGCGGGCGGAGCTCTTGGTGGAAGATGCGGCGCGCTTTGCACCTTTGGAGCCCCTGCCCGAAGAACCAAAGCAAGCGGCGGAGTAGGGCTGGTCTTCGGATCGCCGGCTTCCAGCCGGCATCTTCAT
>NZ_DASVYD010000013.1:0-3902 GCF_036392335.1 Vitreimonas sp. | reverse complement strand
GCCAGCGCATGGAGAAGATCGAATGGGGTCCGAATTGGGAAGAGATTCTCGGCGGTGAGTTCGAGAAGCGCTCAAAGGACGCCAACTTCGAGAACGTCCAAAAGGATATCTACGGGCAGTTCGAAAACACTTTCATGATGTATCTGCCGCGTCTGTGCGAGCACTGCCTCAATCCGACCTGTGTTGCGGCATGCCCCTCGGGCGCGATTTACAAGCGCGAGGAAGACGGCATCGTCCTGATCGATCAGGACAAGTGCCGCGGCTGGCGCATGTGCGTGTCGGCGTGCCCCTACAAGAAAATCTATTACAATTGGTCGAGCGGCAAATCCGAGAAGTGCACCTTCTGCTATCCGCGCATCGAAGTCGGGCAGCCTACCGTGTGCTCGGAAACCTGCGTCGGCCGTATTCGCTACCTTGGCGTGATCCTTTATGACGCTGATCGTATCGAGCAGGCGGCGAGCGTCGACGAAAAGGATCTCTACGACGCTCAACTCGGCGTTTTTCTCAATCCCAATGACCCGAATGTGATTGCGCAAGCGCGCGCCGATGGCGTGCCAGAAGCGTGGATCGAGGCGGCGCGTCGCAGCCCTGTCTATAAGATGGCGATGGAGTGGAAGGTCGCCTTCCCGCTGCACCCGGAGTATCGCACGCTGCCGATGGTCTGGTACGTGCCGCCCCTTTCGCCAATCCAATCGGCCGCGGCGATGGGCGCGATCGAGCATGACGGCGTGATGCCGGACGTCCGCTCACTGCGTATTCCGGTGAAGTATCTCGCCAACATGCTAACGGCGGGCGAGGAGGCGCCTGTGGTGTCGGCGCTGGAGCGCATGCTCGCCATGCGCTCGTATATGCGCGCCAAGACGATCGACGGCGTCATTGACCACGGAGTCGCCGAGCGCGTGGGGCTCACAGCCGCGGCGATCGAAGATATGTACCAGATCATGGCGATTGCGAATTACGAGGATCGCTTCGTGATTCCGACGACGCATCGCGAGGGCGCAGAGGATGCCTATCACTTGCGCGGCGCCTGCGGCTTCAGCTTCGGTAACCAAGCGTCGGGCGGTCGCACGGAGCTGGGTCTCTTCGGGCCGACCAAGAACCGCAAAGCCAAAAACCCGATGGAGGCGTGAGCATGGCCAACACGTACCGCGCGCTCGCTGTCTTGCTCAGCTATCCAACCGCAGAAACAGCGGCCGTGATGCCGGCAGTGCTGCAAACCCTCGCCGGCGAGAAGATCGTTTCGCGCAAGGTCGTGCGCGATCTCACACCGCTCACGTTCGAGCTCTCCAGGGACGATCTTTACGAAGCACAATCACGCTACGTTGATCTGTTCGACCGCACCCGCTCGCTTTCGCTGCAGCTCTATGAGCATGTGCACGGTGAGAGCCGCGACCGTGGCCAGGCCATGGTGGAGCTGCTGAAGCTCTACTCAGCGCATGGGCTTGAGCTCACCGCCAAAGAGCTGCCGGACCATCTCCCGGTTTTCCTCGAGTTCCTCTCGACACAGCCCCCTGAAGAGGCGTCGGCGCTGCTGGGGCAGGCGGCCCATGTGTTGGAAGCGCTGCGAGAGCGCCTGATTAAACGCGGGTCCATCTACGCCCGCGTGTTCGATGCGCTGGTGGCGATCGTTGAGAGCGACCGAAACCCGGAAGCGGTTAAGGCGCTGCTGCAAGAGCCCGATGACGACCCCAACGATTTGGACGCGCTCGATAAGGCGTGGGCCGAAGAACAAGTGACGTTTGGCCCGGATCAGGTGGGTTGCCCCAAAGCGGAGGCGATGGTCGCGCGCATGAAGGAGAGTGCGGCATGAGTGATTGGCTCAATCAAGCAGTCTTCGGCTACTATCCATATGTGGCGCTGGCGGTCCTCGTGATCGGCTCCATCCTCCGTTTCGATCGTGAGCAATACACATGGCGCACCGGCTCGTCGCAATTGCTGCGGCGCAAGCAATTGGTACTCGGCTCCGTGTTGTTTCACCTCGGTATACTCGCGATTTTCGCAGGCCATTTTGTCGGTCTTCTGACGCCGCTCGCGGTCTGGGAGGCGCTCGGCGTGACCCATGGCGCCAAGCAAATGTTGGCGATCGTGGCGGGCGGCATTGCAGGCGTGTTCTGTCTCGCTGGTGGAGTGCTGCTGCTGCACCGTCGCCTGTTCGATGCGCGCATCCGCGCCAATTCGAGCTTTGGCGACACAGCGATCCTCGCGATCTTGCTGCTGCAATTGTGTCTCGGCCTCGCCACTATCCCCGTCTCGCTCGAGCACCGCGACGGCGAGGAGATGGTGAAGTTCATGCACTGGGCGCAGGGCATCTTCACCTTCCAACCCGGGGCGGCCGACTACGTCGCCGACGCCCATTGGATATTCAAGGCGCACCTGACGCTTGGTCTCACAATCCTGCTCGTGTTTCCGTTCACGCGACTGGTGCACATGCTGTCCGCGCCGATCTGGTACCTCAACCGACGCGGTTGGCAGATTGTGCGCTCCAAGAAGCTCGCGACGCGGAGCGCACGATGAAACATACGCTGATCCAGGCGAAAGAGTCGCAAGAGCCCTTTGGCGGTTGTGGGCATGGCCCGGCGCCGGCGGCGCAACGCGCACGCAACGCACCTCCGGTGTTCGTTAACGGCGTCGCCGTGAGCGAAGCCGACATTGCCTTTGAAACCCAGAACCATCGCGCAGCGTCCGGTCCAGAAGCGCGCGCGGCGGCGGCGCGTGCGCTCGTGATCCGGGAATTGCTGTTGCAGCGCGCGGCGGCCCTTGGGCTCCAAGCGGCGCCGTGTCGCGACGACGCTGGTCGCGAGGAGACCCCGGAAGAGGCGCTGGTGCGTCAAGTTCTGGAATTGGAGGCGCAGCCGCGCGAACCGACTGCCGACGAATGCCTTCGTGTCTATGCGGCCTCCCCCGACAGCTTCACCACAATGGAGATCTACGAGGCGTCGCACATTCTATGTGCGCCGGAGCAACCAGGCGCCGAGGCTTGGGTGGCGGCGCATGGGCGGGCTGTGGCAGTGCGCCGGCAAATTCAGGAAGGCGCTGATTTTGCGAAACTCGCCCGCGCGCACTCCAATTGCCCTACGGGTTCAGACGGTGGCGCGCTCGGTCAGCTGGCGGTTGGCGATCTGGCGGGCGAGCTGGAGCGTGTGTTGTTGGCGCTTCGACAGGGCGAGGTCGCGGCAGCGCCAGTGCGCACGCGCCATGGCTGGCACATCGTGCGTCTTGATCGTCACGCCCCGGCGCGGCGCTTGCCGTTCGACGTCGTGGAGCCAGCGATCCGGGTGCGGCTGCGCGAGCGTGCACTCGTGTCGGCCTCAGCGCGTTATGTCGCCGAGCTCGCGAGGCAGGCTGAAATCGAGGGGCTTGATTTGAGATTGGGCGCCGCATGACGAACACGCTTCAGCTTGGCGATCTCCTGGCGCTAGGCCGACGCTCCAGCGCCGATCTCAGCGCATGGTTGAACGCACAGGATCAGACCTTGGCGGCCCGCGTGCGCGACGAAGCGGCGCGACGCGAGGAAACGCTCGCCGAATTCGTTCGTGTCGCGGTGGCCGATTTTCTGGCGGAAGCGGACGAGGAGGCTTGGGCCAGCCTCGTATCCGCAATCCGCGACGCGCCCGATCCGGGCGCCGCGTGCCTGGCGCGGATGACTGCGTTCAGGCTTCAATTGGAGGGCTCCGCATGAATGCTGGCGCCGAACGGGACGATGGCGCACGCGCCGTCACGCCGCACGACCCGATTGAGTTTCTTCTGGCCGAGCATCTAAATCACCGCCGCATGTGCAGGGCGCTTGAACGACTGGCTAAAACGCGCCTGCCAATCTTGATGAAGGGAATTTCCCTTCGGCTTACCTTACCACGTACCGAAGGAATAGGAAGGTTGAGGAAATCAGCAGCAAATTTAATGTC
>NZ_DASVYD010000012.1:0-6142 GCF_036392335.1 Vitreimonas sp. | reverse complement strand
AACGGGGGAGGATTCCACTCGCCCACTGGGCATCATGAAATCGCCGGCCACACGCTCTTCGGCCAGCGCCCAATTCTGCGTGGCCGGACGCAAAAACGGTTGTGGCGCTTCATATGCTCGCACTGCGCCGAGCGCGGTCTGCGCGGTGGTGGTCGACGCACGATGCCCAGCGCCAGCCAACGCATGCGACAACGCACCGACGATCAAACCACGCACCAAAGCCGCGTCGCGAAAACGCACCTCTGTCTTCGCCGGGTGCACGTTTACGTCCACATCGCCCGCCGGCAAATCCAAGAACAACGCCGCGACAGGATGGCGGTCGCGCGCCAGCAAATCCTGATACGCCGCGCGCACCGCGCCGACGATCAGCTTGTCCTTCACCGGCCGACCGTTGACGAACAAATGCTGGTGCTCGCGCGTGCCGCGATGAAATGTCGGCAAGCCGGCGAAGCCCGAGAGCCGCACCGTGTCGCGCTTCTGATCGAGTAGGATACAATTCGGCGCAAAGTCGGCGCCCAAGATCGCCGCCAACCGCGCGCGCCGGCCTTCGTTTTCCGGATCGACCTCCGCGTTCAGACGCAGCGTCACCCGCCCGTCATGCTCCAATAGAAACGCCACGTCCGGTCGCGCCATCGCCAGACGCTTGACCACATCCGACACCGCCATCATCTCGGCGCGTTCGGACTTCATGAATTTCAAACGCGCCGGCGTGGCAAAGAAAAGATCGCGCACTTCAACGCGCGTGCCGTGCTCGCTCAAAGCCGCCCACGCAGAGGGCTTCACCGGCTGCAGCGCGCCGCCTTCAACTTCGATCGCCCACGCATCATTCGCGCCGCGCGCCTTCGACACGATCGAGAGTCGCGCCACTGCGCCGATCGAGGGCAGCGCCTCGCCGCGGAAACCCATCGTATAGATGTTCAGAAGATCAACATCGCCGCCGTCCCCGGCGACCAGTTTCGACGTCGCGTGTCGCTCCACGGCCAGAGGCAGTTCAGCGCGCGGGATGCCGCCGCCATCGTCCTCAATCGAAATCAGCCCAAGCCCGCCGCGCTCGATGCGGATCGCCACGCGCTTGGCCCCCGCGTCGAGCGCGTTCTCCACCAATTCCTTCACGGCGGCCGCTGGGCGCTCAATCACCTCGCCCGCGGCGATGCGGTTCACGGCTTCGGGGGGCAGACGGCGGATCGGCATGAGATTCGGCGGCAACCTAACACATAGTGACGGCCCGGCTCCCCTGCGAGCCGCAGGCGCCCTAGGTTCGTTGCATGACCGATTCACCCAAACCGAACGCGGCGCAAATCGCCTCCCCGTCTTACCGCCTCGCCGCCCTCGATCAGGACTTCCTGCTGAGCGAGACAACCCGGGGCATCCGGTTCCTGCTCGAATACGAAAAAGCCGACCAGATGCTGAAGCGTGCGCACATCGCCTCGACCATCGTCGTGTTTGGCAGCGCCCGCATTCGGGAGGACGGCCCCGGCAAGCAGGCGCATTGGTACGCCGAGGCGCGCAGATTTGGCCGCATCGCCTCGGAACGCGGCGGCGCGCTCTGCGAAGAAGGCGGCACGCGCTACAATGTGATCGCCACTGGCGGCGGTCCGGGCGCGATGGAAGCCGCCAACCGCGGGGCGCGCGAAGCCGGCGCGCCGAGCATCGGCTTCAACATCACGCTGCCGCACGAACAAGAACCCAATTCATACTCGACGCCCGAACTCACCTTCGCCTTCCACTATTTCGCGATGCGCAAAATGCACCTCGCCATGCGCGCCAATGCGCTTGTGGTTTTCCCCGGCGGCTTCGGCACGATGGACGAATTATTCGAACTGCTGACGTTGCGCCAAACGCGCAAAGCTTCACACGTCCCGATCGTGCTGATCGATGAAGCTTATTGGCGCACAGTGATCAATTTCGAGAAGTTCATCGAGTACGGCATGATCGACGCCGCCGATCTCACCCTCTTCCGCTTCGCCGACACCGCCGAAGCCGCGTGGGAAGCGCTGCTAGAGCAAGGCCTCGGCGCCGCGCACGACACCGATGCGGACGAAGATCTCGCGCGCGATATGTGAGGCTTGGCGGAATCGCCCCCTATCATTGTCAGCTTTCCCGCTCCCGGCGCACCGCGCCTTAGCGCATCTCCAATCAAGGCGAGGCGCAAAGGAAAGCAACATGAAGAAGTACATTATTGAACGCGAAATCCCGGGTGTGGACCGCATGAGCGAGGGCGACCTTTCCGGCGCGGCCAAGACTTCCAACGCAGCGCTGGCCCAATTGGCGCCGCGCGTGCAGTGGCTCCAATCCTACGTCGCCAAGGACAAGACGTTCTGCGTGTATCTGGCGGAGAATGAAGACGCAGTCCATGAACATGCCCGCATCTCCGGCTTTCCAGCCAATAAGATCACGGAGATCACCGGGGTAATCGATCCAACGACCGCACGCGGCTAGTGACGGGCCGGTACCCTAATCCTAAAGTGACGGCCTCTCTCGGAGGGGGCGGAATGCACAACGTCACGGTCGTGCTGCTGGACGACGGCTTCGCATCGACGGCGCTGATGCCGATCGAGATTTTCCACTCGGCCGGCGGCTTGTGGCGCGAATTGCGCGGCGAGTCGCCGGAGCCGCGTTTTTGCGTGACCACGGTGTCGCTGAACGGCGGCCCGGTGCGCAGTCCGTACGCGGGCTTGATGATGACGCCGCAGGGCGCCCTCGACGATGTGGAGCAATCCGACATCGTCATCATCCCAACGTCTGGTCTCGCGCTTGACGAGAAATTGTTAGAGAACAGCGCGCTCATTCCATGGCTCCTAAAACAATATGGCATGGGCGCGTATCTCGCCGGCGTGTGCATGGGTTCGGCTTACCTCGCCGAAGCTGGCCTGCTGGACGGCAAACGCGCAACGACCCACTGGGCCGTCGCCCCGGATCTACGCCGCCGTTATCCCCGCGTTCATTGGCGTGAGGACATGTTCGTGACCGAGGACTCGCGCTTGCTTTGCAGCGGCGGGGTCACCGCAGCCGCCGATGTGAGTCTTTATCTGGTGGAAAAGCTCTGCGGCCACGAAATCGCCGTGCAAACGGCCAAGGCGCTTCTGCTGACCATGCCACGCACCTCCCAATCCGGCTACGCGATGCTGCCGCTCTCGCCGCCACACAATGATGACGCCGTGCGCGGCGCAGAATATCTACTTCAATCGAAGTTCGCCGAGAATGTGAGCGTCGATCACCTTGCCTCGCAGGTCGGCATGAGCTCGCGCACGTTCTTGCGCCGCTTCAAGGCCGCTACTGGTCGATTACCCGGCGCGTATTTGCAGGCCGTCCGGGTCGAAAGTGCGAAAGCGATGCTCGAGCGTGACCGCGGCTCAGTACAAAGCATCGCGCTTGCGGTGGGTTACGAAGACGTCTCGTTCTTCCGCAGCATATTCAAGCGCGCGACCGGTATGACACCCGCAGAGTATCGCACGCAGTTCGCGAAATTGAACGTACGCAATCCCGACGCGCTAAATCCTGGCTCCGCCTGAATCCACAATTTGCGCGTGACATCGCCGCAGATCGTATGATACACGCGCGGCCCATTCGGAGACGTGTCGTGAGAACGCTGAAGCAAATCCCGAGCGACCAAATGCCCGTCGCCAATCGCGGCGAGCGGACGGATATGCGTGCGCGGAGGAGTTCGGCGAACTGACGTCTTCGGACATCGGAGCTTGAGAAACCCCTCCAAGGCGCGGCCTGGAGGGGTTTTTCGTATGCGCTCCAGGCCGCAAGACAGGTGTTAGACGACAGGTATCAGGTGTCAGCACACGCGCGACATCTGACACCTGATGCCTGACACCCGACACCTGAGAAGGAGACCGGTCATGGCCGGTTATGAAGAAATCCTCGGCGCGAATGCGCCGATCAAGGCCTGGATCAGCGGCGTGCCGGTGGAGCACGAAGCGCAAAACCAATTGCGCAACGTGGCCTCGCTGCCGTTCATCCATAGCCACATCGCCGTGATGCCGGACGTTCACTTCGGCATCGGCGCGACCGTTGGTTCGGTGATCCCGACCAAGGGCGCGATCATCCCCGCCGCTGTCGGTGTCGACATCGGCTGCGGGATGATGGCGGTGCGCACGTCGCTGACGGCGAACGATCTGCCGGATTCGCTTGCGCGCATTCGCGGCGCAATCGAACGCAACGTGCCGCACGGCAATGGCCCTGGCGGCAATCACCGCGAGTCGCCCGCCTCGGTCGATACCGCCTATCGCGACAGCGGTTTGCAGGAGCGCTACGAGGCGATCATCGACAAGCACCCGAAAGCGTCTGCGAAGGCGCAAACCGCGCAACTCGCCACGCTCGGCGGCGGCAACCACTTCATCGAGGTCTGCCTCGATGAAGAGGACCGCGTCTGGGTGATGCTGCACTCGGGCTCGCGTGGCTCCGGCAACCGCATCGGCCAGTACTTCATCGAGCGTGCGCGCGATGAATTGCTCCGCCGCGAGCTGGGCTACCACGTGCCAGATAAGGACTTGGCCTTCTTCATGGAAGGCGAACCTCTGTTCGCCGACTACGTCGAAGCCGTGGGTTGGGCGCAAGATTACGCCCGCCTGAACCGCGAGGTGATGATGGAGCGCACCTTGCGTGCGCTCCGCGACAACCTGCCCAAGTTCAAGCTCGAGAAGCACGCCGTGAACTGCCACCACAATTACGTGGCGCGTGAACGGCACTTCGGCGCCGACGTGTACGTGACCCGTAAGGGCGCGGTGCGCGCGGGCGTTGACGAGCTCGGCATCATCCCCGGATCGATGGGCGCGAAATCGTTCATCGTGAAGGGCAAGGGCAATGCGGATTCGTTCTGCACCTGCTCGCACGGCGCAGGCCGCGCGATGAGCCGCACCGAAGCCAAGCGTCGCTTCACGCTCGCCGACCACCGTGCGGCGACCGAAGGCGTGGAATGCCGCAAGGACGCGGGCGTGATCGACGAAACGCCGATGGCCTACAAGGACATCGACGCCGTCATGGCCGCCCAAAGCGATCTCATCGACGTGGTGCACACGCTGCGCCAGGTGGTTTGTGTGAAGGGGTGATACGAGATGTGAGAGCGATCTCACATCTCGTCATTCCGCACGCGCACTGGCTACTCGCTGACTGCGAGCCCTTCCGGCTGCCCTACCACGACAAACGTGAACGCATCCGGATTGAACAGACGCCGGATTACGCGGTTCACGTCTTCCAGCGTCACCGCCCGGATCAGATCGTTGCGGCGGTTGATGTAGTCGATGTCGCGTCCTGCCGCTTGATACGAATGCACGACACTGGCGATCTTGGAATTGCTGTCGAGCTCCAGCGCGAACGAGCCCGTAAGATACGTAATCGCGTCGTTCACTTCGGCTTGTGTCGCGCCTTCGTTGTAAAGCCGCGCCATCTCGGCGCGCGTGACGTCGATCGCTTCGCGCACATTGCCGTTCGCGGTTTGCGCCGAGCCGCGCAGCATCGCCGCATGATCGCGCACCGAAGGGCTGGTGCCGATGCCATAGACGAGCCCACGCTGTTCGCGCACCTGATCCATTAGCCGCGACGAGAACCCGCCTCCGCCCAAAATGTAGTTCGCCACCGCCAGCGGAATCCAATCCGGATCCTCGTCTTGAATGCCCGGCCCCGCGAACAGCACTAGGCTCTGCGGCTGCGGCAGTTCACGCACAATGAGCGGCGTCGGCGCAGCCAAGCTCACATCTGCCGGCTCCGGCGGCGCGGCGCCCTGCGGCAGCGCGCCGAAAACATGATCGATGGCAGCGCCCGCGGCGGCGTCATCAATGTCGCCAACGATCGTGACCTGCAGCGTCGCGCGATTGAACAAAGCCGTGCGTCGCTCACGCAGATTGGCCGCGCTGATCGCCGCCACGCTCTCACGCGAGGTGCGCCGTGCATAGGGATGGCTCGGATAAAGCGCCTGATCGAGCGCCAAATTGGCGATGAAGCTTGGATTGGTCTCGCGGGTGCGGATACCGACCAGCATCTGCCGCTTAATCCGCTCCAAAGGCGCTGCATCGAAGCGCGGCTCGTGCAGCGCCAAGCGCGCCATTTCAAACGCCGCGTCGCGGTTTTCGCTGAGCGTCACCACGCTCATGCCGATCCCATCCCAGCCGGCGCTGAAGCCGACAGACATGTTCAA
>NZ_DASVYD010000011.1:0-2370 GCF_036392335.1 Vitreimonas sp. | reverse complement strand
TGGGGCAGCGCAGTCGCCGGCCTGCGGCCGGCGCTGCGGGTTAGGAGCTGTCGGCGGGAATGATGGCGCAGGGGGCTGCGCTGACGATGGCGTCGGCGACGGGCGCGGCAATCACGAGATTGAAGCGCTGGCCGCGCAGCTTGCGCGCAAGGCGGGCGAGCGCCTTCTCGGGTTTCGAGAAGAGCTCGAGCACATGCAGGATGCGCTGCAGGAAGGTGCCAGCGCGCGAGCGCAGCGATTGCGCGAGCAGACGCAGATTGGGTGTGTTGGCGCGGACGCCAGGGGCGGTGTTGCGCGGACGGCGCGCGCCGACGCGCACGCGCGCGAGAATGGTGCAGATGAGATAGGCGTGGACGAAGCGTTCGCAGTGACGAATGGCGTTGTGCACGCGTTTGCTGCGGCGTGCGTTCGCGCCGAGTTTGAAGATCAACAACAACGCCCACACGATCCAGCCGACAAGCGCCGCCTGGTGGCGGTCTAATTCCTGTCGGCTGATGAGGGTGGGGGCGGGTTTCATGCGCGGCAGTGTGCGGCTGGGCGCGGACCGGTTGAATAGATGCGCTCAATGTGGACCGCCGGCTTCCCGCCGGCATGGTGGAAAGGTCAAGGCGATCAACGGGTTTGCGTTCGGAAAAAGGATGCCAGCTGGAAGCCGGCGGTCCGAAATGGGTTGAATAGAGGGGCGCCGATCCAGCAACTTGCTTTCACGCCTGCGCCGCCACCCACTCCGTCTTGCGGCTACGCCGCAAGCCACCTCGCCCATCGAGGGCGAGGAGAGTTTTAGTAGGCGCGGTCGACGACGAAGTCGGGGAGATCGGCCAGGGCTTCGCGATAGGCGTTGGCGGGCAGGATTTCGAGCGCGGCTTTGGCGCGGGCGGCGTGGTCGCGCGCGGCTTGCAGCGTCAGCGCGATGCCGTCGTGACGGCGGATGAGCGCGACGGCGCGATGGAAATCGTCGTCGCTGCGTTCGCCGCTGATGACGCGCCGCCAGAACGTGCGTTCGCTGTCGTCGCCGGCTTCGCGCGCGAACACGATCGGCAGCGTGACTTTGCCTTCGCGGAAATCGTCGCCGGAATTCTTGCCCATGGTGGCGGAGACGCCGCCATAATCGAGGGCGTCATCAACGAGTTGGAAAGCAAGGCCGAGCTCGCGGCCATAAGTTTCAAGCGCTGTCGCTTCGGCGCCCGGGCGGCCCGCGACCACGGCGCCGGCTTTGCCGGCGGCGGCGAACAGTGCGGCGGTCTTGGCGCCGATAATGTCCATGTAACGTTCGCGCGTGGTCTCGGCGTCGTTGGCGGCGGCAAGTTGCATCACCTCGCCTTCGGCGATGATGCAGGCGGCGCGCGAGAGAATGTCGAGCACCTGAATGTCGCCAGTCTCGACCATGAGCGTGAACGAGCGGGCGAACAGGAAATCGCCAACGAGCACGCTCGCGGAATTACCCCAGATCAGATTGGCGGCCTTCTTGCCGCGGCGCATGTCGGAGAGGTCGACGACATCGTCATGCAGCAGCGTGGCGGAGTGGACGAATTCGACGGCGGTCGCGAGCTTGCGCGCGCCATCACCGCCGCCGCCCAAGAGGCGCGCCGCCGCGAGCGTGATCAACGGGCGTATGCGCTTGCCGCCAGCATCGATCAGGTGCGCGGCGAGGTTTGGAATGACGCCGACGGGGCTGGCCATATGCTGATGGATCAGCGCATCGACGGCGGCCAAATCTTCGGCCAAAAGCGCGGCCAACCGGTCGACCGCGTGCGGTGCGCCGGCGGCTTGTTTGGCAGGTCCGACCGCCGGTCCCAATTGCCTCTCCGCTTGACCTTAAAGGTGGCCGGACGATGGTGGGACCGGGGGCGCCGGTCAAGCGGGGTTCCCACCGCAGCGCCTATGGGTCGCACAGGAACAGGCTTGTGACTGAAGTGACGGAAGACGCGATTTTGGG
Source organism: Vitreimonas sp. (assembly GCF_036392335.1). Taxonomy (NCBI): domain Bacteria; kingdom Pseudomonadati; phylum Pseudomonadota; class Alphaproteobacteria; order Hyphomonadales; family Hyphomonadaceae; genus Vitreimonas; species Vitreimonas sp. The sequence continues at coordinate 434 of NZ_DASVYD010000011.1, read as the reverse complement.
CGGGCGCGTGCGCATACGCCAGCCCGCGCGCGGCTATCGCGTCAATGTCGACACGCTGTTGCTGGCGGCGGCGCAGCCGCGTGTGATTGCAGACGGTGCGCGTGTCGTTGAGCCGTGCTGCGGGGTGGGGGCGGCGTTGCTGGCGGTCGCGGCACGACATGAAGGCGATATCAGCTTTGTCGGCATCGAACGCGACCCGGGTTTCGCCGATACGGCGCGGCAGAACGTGGAGCTGAACTCGGCCTCGCATCGCATCCGGGTCGTTGAAGGTGATGCGCTGGATGCTGGCGCGGATTACGGCCTATTCGATCACGTCTTCTTCAACCCCCCTTACGACACGCCAGGCGAGGGGCGCGCGCCGGCTGAAGGCAAGCGCGCCGCCTATCTCGCGGATCGCCCATTGGGAGACTGGATCAAGGTTTGGTCCAACCGCA
>NZ_DASVYD010000010.1:0-45427 GCF_036392335.1 Vitreimonas sp. | reverse complement strand
CGCGTGACTGGCGGCGGTGGATTCCTCGACCATGGCAGCGTTTTGCTGCGTAGTTTGATCCATTTGGTTAATGGCGCTGTTGACTTGGGTCAGCGCGGTGGCCTGTTCCTGGGCCGACGATGTGATTTCGGCCATCAAGGCGTTAATCTCTGCGACACCTGCAGCGATTTCGGAAAGGGCTTGGCCGGCTTGTCCCACCAATTGCACGCCCGCCTCGACCTGCTGTGAGCTGGTCGAGATCAGCGCCTTGATCTCTTTGGCCGCCTCGGCGGAGCGCTGCGCCAGCGCGCGCACTTCGGACGCGACCACAGCAAAGCCCCTGCCAGCCTCGCCCGCGCGTGCGGCTTCGACACCGGCGTTCAAGGCGAGCAGATTGGTTTGGAAGGCGATCTCATCAATGACGCCGATAATCTGCGTGATCTGCTTCGAGGACCCCTCGATCGCCTCCATGGCGCCAACGGCGCTACGCACGATCTCGCCGCTCTTGTCGGCGTGTTCGCGGGCATGCTGCACGGTCGCGTTGGCTTGACGCGCGCCCTCGGCGGTCTTGCCAACGGTGGCGGTGATCTCATCGAGCGCGGCGGCGGTCTCCTCCAGCGTCGCAGCCTGTTGTTCGGTGCGGCGCGAAAGACCATCAGAGGCGGCGCTGATCTCGCTGGTTCCGGAGCGCATACCCTCAGCGTTGGAGGCGATCACGATCATCGCCTCCTCCAATTTCGAGATCGCGTCATTGAAGTCGTTCTGAAGCGCGACATAGGCTTCAGGCAGCTGGCCATTGAGGCGATAGGTGAGATCACCGGCCGCGAGTTTGGACAAGCCCTCGCCAAATGAGCCCACGACGAGAGCCTCAGCCTCGCGTTGCGCGCGCGCTTCGGCCTCCTTTTGCGACTTGGCGGCGGCGATGCGCGCCTCTTCATGGCGACGTTCGGCTTCAATTCGGTCAAGCGCGGCCTGGCGGAAACTCAGCAGAGCGCGCCCCATGGCGCCAATCTCGTCGCCGCGCACCGCTTCCGGAGGATCGATGCTGTTGTCGCCTTTCGCCAAGCGATCCATTTGCGTCGTCAGATTGAGCAGAGGATTGACGAGATAACGACGCGCCCCGAACGCGAGCGCGGCGACCGCGCCGGTGGCGAACAGCAGCGTCGACACCATCAGCCAGAAAGCAAGCGCTGAGCCGCTCTCCGCGCGCTGTTTGGTTTCGGCGGCGCTGGCGGTGATCACTTCCGTGACCTGCTCCATCGCCCCTTCCAGCGCGCGAAATTGTTCGAAGAAGCCGGGGAGACTCGAAAGCGCGAGTTGAGGGTTCGTCTCGGCTTCGTTGATCACACGCTCCGCGGCCGCGATATAAGCGTTAAGCGGCTCGGCGACGCCGGCCACGGCGGCGCGTTCGGCCTCGGTCTGGGCGAGTTCTGTTTCCGCCGCAATCATGGCGCGGAATTCGGCCATATGTTCCGCGAAATCGGCGCGCACCTCATTGATGGCGATGCCCGCGGTCGGATCACGCGCCGTGAGCGCGGCGAGCACGTCGGAGCGCATGGCGTCGTGCATCATGTCGGCGGTGAGATGACTGCGCAGCAGATTGGCGGCGCGATCGGAATCCTCAAGCGCGTGAGTGAGCTCCTGCTGCGCCCAAATGCCGGCGCCGCCCGTAACGGCAACGAGCGCCAACATCGAGGCGCTCGCAGCCATGGCTACTCTGTTGAGTGAACTGAACATGCCTGACATCACGAGCCCCCTCCCCAAGGCGGTGTGATTTCGATGCGCAATCCCGCAACCCAAAGGTCGTCGCGGTCCCGGTCGCCGCCAGGGTCAAGAATGAGCTGGAGATCCGGCTGCACGCGCAGCCATGGCGTGATTTGATCGGAATAGGTGAATTCGAGTCCGGTCTCGGCGTCGGCGACGTCGACGCCGAGATCGAACTCGTTGTCACGGTGCTTGTCGCTGAAGCGACCTTGATAGGCGCCGAACGACATTTGACTGTCGGGGCGCGAGGCGAGCGGCGACTCAATCAGCACGCCAGCTTGCCAACCACTCGAATAGGACGTGGTGTCGCCGTCGGAGACACCAATGCGGACAAAGCCCGTCGCCTGCTCGCTCAGCGGGCGCTCATAGGTGGCGTACGCCCCGAACGCACGACGCTGCATCGGTTCGCCAAGGCCATCGAGGTCGCGGATGTCGTCTTGGTCGTCGCTGTAGGTCCACGCGCCGACATTGAAATTGAAGCTGTCACGCCAGCCATACTCGCCGATCACCAGCACGCCGTGATCGAAATCAGTATCGACGCCTTCTGGATCGCCGAACACGCCGGCTGACGCATTCAACACCGCGAGCATGACGGACTGGCGTTCGCTCACATCAAAACGCGCGCGCACCGCAAGCGCAGTCGAGGGGAAGATCGACGGACCGTTCGGACCGGTGGCGGCAAGTTCGGAGCCGATGCCGAACGCCGGCGCGATCAGCAGACCCGCGGACTCGTTGGAATAGAATTCACTGTTGAGGTCGTAGAGGCCGGCGCGGATGCTGCCGCCGCCGAACGCCTGCTCGACCCAGAACTCGAACAGACGCAGGTGCTGATCGGAGACCTCGATATTATCGACCCCTTGCAGCGTGCCGAGATCATCGTTTGGCGCTTCGCCTGAATTGTTGAGCAGATGGCCATGCAGCGTGGCGCCATTCCATCCGAAAGCGCGTTCGAGATCGACATCGGCGACGACGTCGAGATTGTCGAGAAAGCGGCCGCGTGTGCTGACGTCGTCGCTCCAGCCGCCGACCACGTCGGCTGTGTAGGCGACAGACCAGCTTACGGTTTCAGCGGCTAACGCAGGAGTTGCGGAAAGGGCTAATGCCGCCGCGGGCGCGTGCGCCAGCCACGACCTCCTCTCCGGTCGTACTTGACCAGACATGAGAGCCCCCCTCGACTCAGAATTCTTCCCAGTCTTGTTCCGCAGAAGGTTTAAGAGCCGTTGATCCGCGCGTTGAGAACGCAGCTTGCGGCTTTGGTTTGGCCGGGCCGCTTGGCTTAGCCGCCGGCCGCGCGGGGGCTGCTTTTGGCGACGCGACCGACGCGGCCGACGCGGCTCCGATATCGAACTTCGACACCAATTGCGTGAGTGTCTCCGCTTCATGCGTGAGCGAGTGGCTCGCCGCCGTGCTTTGTTCGACCATCGCCGCGTTCTGCTGCGTCGTCTGATCCATTTGATTGACGGCGGTGTTGACCTCCCCAAGCGCAGAGGATTGCTCCTGCGCCGACGCGGAGATGTCGGCGACCAAGCTGCTGATTTCAGCGACCTTGGAGACAATCGCGCCAAGCGCTTCACCGGTGCGGCCGACCAAATCGACGCCCGCTTCGACTTGGCGCGAGCTCTCGTTGATGAGCGCCTTGATCTCCTTGGCCGCCTCCGACGAGCGCTGCGCCAAAGCGCGCACTTCCGAAGCGACGACTGCAAAGCCCCTGCCCGCATCGCCCGCGCGCGCGGCCTCGACGCCGGCATTCAGGGCAAGCAGATTGGTTTGGAACGCAATTTCGTCGATCACGCCGATGATTTGCGAAATCTGCTTAGCCGAGCGCTCGATCTCGCTCATGGCGTTGACCGTTTCGCTGACGACTTGACCCGAACGTTCGGCGTCGCCGCGCGCGGCGGTGATGGTGGCGTTGGCTTGGCTCGCGCCCTCCGCCGTCTTCTTCACCGTGGCCGTGATCTCGTCGAGCGCCGCAGCGGTTTCCTCCAGCGTTGCGGCCTGCTGCTCGGTGCGCCGCGAAAGGTCATCGGAGGCGCTGGTGATCTCGGCCGCCCCGGCGCGGATGCCGTTGGCGTTGGCGGCGATGACCTTCATCGCCTCTTGCAGGGTCGCTATCGCGCCATTGAAGTCGGCGCGGAGTTTCTCGTACTCGCCCGCGAACGGCTGTTCGAGACGGCAGGTCAAATCGCCGGCGGCGAGCTTGGCCAGCCCACTCGCCAACGCCGTCACGACCCGATGCTGGGCCTCCTCAGCCGCCTTGGACTCCGCTTCCAGGCGCTGGCGCTCACGTTCGGACGCATCCAAATACACGGAGATCGCCAGATCCATGTCGATCAAGGCGGCTTTCACCAAAGCCCCCAGCGTATTGGCGAGATCATCGGAATCGAACTTGCCAAAGGGGCCGCGCGACTTGGTCTTTTCGGCCACCACTGAGCGCACAAGCTGATCGAGGATCAGTCCGTAACCCCCAATGTACCATTGCGGCTTGAGGCCAATGCGCGCATGCGTTTCACCGATGCGCTGCACGCTCGCCATGTAGTCATCGCTGAATTCGCCGCTGGCGATGCGCATCCAATGGCGCGCCTGCGCTGACTTCGCTTTGTCGACGTGCGACTCGTCGGAAAAGAATCGGCTGACCGCTGGCTCGCCACGAATCTGATCGTAAAATCGATCAAGCCCGATCGACAAACCAGCTTCAATCGGCGCCTTGGCGCCCTGCAAGGCGCGGCGCGTATCTGCATCGATACGCATGAAGGCCAACCGCTCACGCAACTTGTCGGAACTCATCGAACGCCCCTCCAGGCAATCGCAGAGGCAGCCCTAGGCTGCGCCGCTCGTGCGAAATGCACGGCGCGCAACACCGCGCGTCGTAGGGTTAATTTCGATCCGCGCGCTTAAATCGCGGTAAATGCGATGAGGTATTCGCGGTACTAGAGCGTGCAACCTAGATCAAGAATGCAGCTAGAGCGTTGGGCATATCCTGTTCGGTCTAAGCGAACTTCGAGATAAAGCGCGTCCGAATTCACGACGTTCCAGGTTTTGAGGCAATACCACACAAGCATCGTTGGATAGGATTACAAGTTCTTCTGCCCAATGGCAGAAGTAAAATGCGTCAGTACTATACCTAGACCGGCGACGCCCAAGGGTCGTTCCAGGCAGCGTCCTGCGCGCGGCAAGGGCTACCGGCGTCTATCCAGATACATATTGAACTGCAAAAAGTCCGGAGCCCGATGCGACCCGCGCATTTGAGTGGGATGCCCCGCCAGTCTCAACCGGCGAAGGCGCGTTCCACTACAAAGCTGCCAGGTTCGCTATTCGCGCCTTCGACAAAGCCGTGCCTCTCGCACAAATCTTTCATCGCCAGCAGCACGGCGGCCGAGCCGCAGATCATGACGCGGTCCTGCGCCGGATCGAGCGGCGGCTCGTTCAAGTGCCGGAAGAGCTCACCATTCTCGATAAGCGTAGTGATGCGCCCCTGCAGCGGGTGCGGATCGCGCGTAACACTGGTGACGAGCCGAAGCTTCTTGGCGGCTTCCTCCCCCACCAGCGGATCAGACTTCGCACCCTCGACGGTCTCGTAGCCGTATTGCAGTTCCGGCGCAGTGCGACAGGTGTGCGTGACGATGACTTCGTCATAGCGCTCATACGTTTCCGGCTCACGGATGAGGCTCGCGAAAGGCGCAATGCCAGTGCCGGTCGAAACCAAGAACAGCCGCTTGCCGGGCGTCAGCGCGTCGAGCACCAATGTGCCTGTCGGCTTTTTGCCCAACAGGATTTCGTCGCCGACTTGGATGTTCTGCAGCCGACTGGTGAGCGGACCGTCCGGCACCTTGATCGAATAGAATGAAAGCTGCTCGTCCCAGGCGGGGCTCGCGATGGAGTATGCGCGCAGCAGAGGCTTCGCCCCATTCATCAAGCCGAGCATCACGAATTCGCCGGACCGGAAGCGAAAGGCGGCGGGGCGCTCGCATGAGAAAGCGAATAGGAACGGCGTGTAGTGCTTCACCGCCGTGACACGCACGACGTCCACGTTTGCCGGCGGCGCCACCCGAGTTTCCAAGGTTTCGATACTCATCTGCTGAACCCGCTCGGCGACGCCATCGCGGTCAGCGACGCCACAAATGTCATATTAGGATCAATGGCGACAGCAATCTGCCACAGCGCCAGCGACGAAACGAAGCAGCCGATTACGCCCATGAGCACACGCGGCCGCGCGATGCTTACCGCGAAGGCGGCGATTGGGGCCGCCAGTACGCCGCCAATAATAAGGCCCGCGATATCGGTCCAGCGTACGCCCCCCAGAGTCAAAAAGAAGGTCGCCGAGATCGCCGCTGTGACGAAGAATTCCGACACATTGACGCTGCCCACCGCTTGGCGCGGGGCGTGGCCGCGGCCCAGCAAGGTGGTGGTCGAGATCGGGCCCCATCCGCCGCCGCCGGCCGCGTCAAGGAAGCCGCCCACAAGGCCGACAGCTGCGCCGCTGTTCGGCGAGACAGGTTTCTCGGGCGCCTTGCGGAACGCAAGCGTAACGACGAACACGCCCATCAAAAGCAGATACGAGGAGACAATCGGCTTGATAATGCCGATCGGCAAGTAAGACACCGCCATCGCGCCGGCGATGCCGCCGACAATGCCTGCCGGCGCCAAGCGGAGCACGAGCGACCAATTCACATTCTTGCGCCACGTGTGCGCGGCGCCCGAAACGCCGGTGGAGAAAATCTCCGCGGTGTGGACAGCCGCGCTTGCCGCCGCCGGCGGCACACCCATCGCCATGAGGAACGAGGTCGAGACAAGACCATACGCCATGCCGAGCGCGCCATCGACGAGCTGGGCGAGGAAGCCGACCAGAACAGATTGCCAGAAAAACGGATCCATGTGCGGTTAAGTCAGGCCGTGCTCAGCCAGGCGCGCACGCGCGTCCGCAACCAAAGCATCGAAACCTGCCCCCTTCTGCCGCAACACGGCGCGCGATTGCGCTATTTCCTTGAGGGCTGTCGCCCAGGTTTCTGGGAACGCTGCTTCCAACCGCTCGCGCGCGGCGCGCGCGACGGCGGGGCTTGCGCCGCCGGTGCCGGCCGCCAGCGTGAGTTGTCCACGGCGGAGCACCGCCGGCGTGTGGAAATCGCAGAGCGGCAGCACGTCTTCGACGTTCACGAGCACATTCGCGCTACGCGCCGCATTCGCGATCATCTCCGCGCGCTCATACGGCAGGTCCGCGACCCATACAGCGTGATAGTCCGCGAGTTCCGCTTCCTTCGGCAGGCGTCGTTCGAAGCGGCCGTTCGCTGTGGTGAGCAGCTCATGCGAGGGCTCGTCGGACCAGACGTCCGGCGCCGCGCCGCCTTGGATCAGCCAGTTCAAACGGCGCACAGCAAGCGCACCGCGGCCAATGAGAGCGATGCGCGTCTGCGCGGGATCAAGATAGAGCGGAATCATGCTGCATTCGCCGCTTCAAGAGCGCCGCGCGCTTCGCGCGCGACCTCGCCAACAACCATAATCGCGGGTCCATCGCCCACTTGCGCTGCAAGCGCCGTCAAATCCGCCAGCTTGCCACGCATGACGCGCTCTTCCGTCCATGAGGCGCTTTCGATCAAAGCGACCGGGCGATCGGTGGGGACGCCAAGATCGGTGAGCGCATCGCGCACACGCTCGGCATGCATGGCGCCCATATAGATCACGGCTGTTTCGGCCGCAGCCGCGGCGCGCGCCCAATGCATGTTCTCCGCCCCGCCCTTCGCGGTGCTTGGCGTGACGAACGTGACGGAGCGCGACAAGCCGCGCGAAGTGAGCGACACGCCCAGCGCGGACGCGGCGGCGAAGCCAGCGCTGACTCCGGGCACTGTCGTGACCGTGATGCCTGCGGCGCGGCAGGCTTCGATCTCTTCTGTCGCGCGGCCGAACAAGTGCGGATCGCCACCCTTCAAGCGCACGACGTTCTGGTAACGTAGCCCCATGCGCACGAGCAGTCGCGAGATCAGGCGCTGATCCATCGAGGGACGGTTGGCGCGCTTGCCGACATTGTAGAGCTTGGCCTTGGTCGCGAGTGCGAGCACGTCGGCGCTGACGAGGGCGTCATAGAGCACGACATCCGCCTCCGCGAGAAGTCGCGCGGCGCGCAATGTCAGCAGATCCGCCGCGCCAGGGCCGGCGCCGACAAGGTGAACAACACCACTCATTGGACGATCTCCCGGATCATGCCGGCGGCGGCGGTTTGGTTGGTGTCGGGATCGAACAGCACGAAGGCGCCGGTGCCGGGCAGCTCGGCGAACAGATCGGCCAAAATGGGATCGCGCGCGGCGAGTTGGACGCTGGCAATGTCGTTGAGCTTCAGCTCGTGGGCCGGAACGTTGTCGAGATTGCTGACGTCGCGGACGAAGCGCACGTTCTCGATCAGCGCCTGGGTTTCGAGCGCGCCTTGGCGCAAGCGATAACGCCGCGCCGGGGTCCAGGCGTTCTCATCGAGCCAGCAGAGATCGGCGACCACACGGCGGGCATAACGCACGTCATTGTCCGCAATGACGCCGCCTTGTGCGAGATCGCGATCTTCGGCCAATTCGAGCGCAACCGAGGCGCCCGCCTCGGCGTACGCCACGCCTACCCCGCCGATGCGCACTTGCGCGACCGTGGCGGCGAAGGCGCCTGGGCCGACCCGGACCTTATCCCCCGGCTTCACCGCGCCGGATTCGATGCGACCCGCGTAAAGACGAATATCGCCATCGCGCAGCAGGAGTTGCACCGGCAGACGCAGCGGCGCATGCGCAAGCGAGGTTTTGCGCGGGGTGTCTTCCAGCAGCTCAATCAAAGTCGGCCCATTGTACCAATCAGGCCCGCCGCGATTGACGATGTTCTCGCCGCGCTTAGCCGAAACCGGCACGAAGGCGATGTTCTTGATATTGAGAATGCCAGCAACATCGTTGAACGCCGTGCGCACCTCATCGAAGCGCTCCTGCGACCAACCGACGAGATCCATCTTGTTGACGGCGACGATGATGTTGAGGCCCATCAGAGCCGCGACCGCCGCATGACGGCGCGTCTGCGGCTTCAAGAGCCCCTTCTCCACCCGCGCCACGTCGATCACAATCACCGCGACGTCAGAGACGCTGGCGGCGGTGACCATGTTGCGCGTGTATTGTTCGTGGCCAGGCGAATCCGCGATAATGAAGCTGGTGCGCGGCGTCGCGAAATAGCGATAGGCGACGTCGATGGTGATGCCTTGCGCCCGTTCGGCCTCAAGTCCATCCGTGAGCGAGGCGAGATCGATCTCCTCGCCGTCGAGGCCCGCAGCCTGATCGAGCATCAGCGCTTTAGAATCGAGCAACAGACGCCCGATCAGCGTCGACTTGCCGTCGTCGACGCTGCCCGCCGTCATGAAACGGATCTGCTCGCCGCTCCAATTCTGCGCTGGCCGGAAATAGCTGGCGCTATCCATTAGAAATAGCCTTCCAGTTTACGACGCTCCATCGCGGCCGCATTGGCGCGATCGTCCATGCGCGTGGCGCCGCGCTCGGAGACGGAGGCGGTGAGCGTTTCGACCAGAACGTCTTCCGCATTGGCGGCGAAACTCTCGACCGGGCACGTGCAGGTGATGTCGCCCACGGTGCGGAAGCGCACAGACAGACGCTCGACGCTTTCGCCTGCCTGCGGCGGCGTGATTGAGGTGACCGGGAAGAGCAAACCATCGCGGCGCACCACGTCGCGATGGTGTGTATAATAGAGCTGAGGCAGCTCGATGTTCTCGCGGGCGATGTAGGCCCAGACGTCGGCCTCGGTCCAATTCGAGATCGGGAAGACGCGCATGTTTTCGCCGACGCCGATATGGCGGTTGTAGAGACCCCACAATTCCGGACGCTGCGCGCGCGGCCGCCAGGCGCCGAAGGCGTCGCGGTGTGAGAACACGCGTTCCTTGGCGCGCGCCTTCTCTTCGTCGCGGCGGGCGCCGCCAATCAAGGCGTCGAATTCGAATTCTTGTTGCGCTTCGAGCAGCGTGACGGCTTGCGCGCCATTGCGGCTGGCGGTTTCGCTGGCGACGCGCACGCTGCCGCGGCGGATGGACTCTTCCACGCTACGGACGATGAGCTTCAGCCCCGTCTCTTCCGCGCGCTTGTCGCGGAAGGCGATCACTTCCGGAAAATTATGCCCTGTATCGACGTGCAGCAGCGCAAATGGCGGCTTCGACGGCGCGAACGCCTTCATCGCCAGATGCAACAGGACGGCGCTATCCTTGCCGCCGGAGAACATCAAAGCCGGGCGCTTGTAGAACGAGAGCTCGCGCAGAATATAGACCGCCTCGGCTTCGAGGCGATCGAGCCGCGCGGACGCGGCCAACGGCGCTGGCGCTTGGAGAGCTTCACCGCTCATCAGCGCGCCACGTTCTGAATCGTATGCAAGCCGCATTCTTTGCTGTCCTGATTTTCCCACCACCACCGACCGTTACGCGGGTCCTCGCCCGGACGGATGGCTTTGGTGCAAGGTTCGCAACCAATCGAGACGTAGCCGCGCTGATAAAGCGCGTTCATCGGGATATCGAAGCGCGCCGCGTAAGCGAGCACGTCAGCCCAAGTCCAATCCGCGAGCGGATTGTATTTCTGCATGTCGCGCTCGGCATCGCGCTCGGCTTCCGGCAGCGCGCCGCGCGTGACGGCCTGCTCGCGGCGTTGACCGGTGAGCCAAGCATCACGGTCGTGCAAAGCTTCGTTGAGCGGCGCGACTTTGCGAATGTTGCAGCAGAGTTTGCGCGCGGCGACACTATCGTAGAAGCCGTCCTTGCCGTGCGCGGCGATGTAGGCGGCGACCGCGTGCTCGTCCGGACGGCGCACGTCGATCTCGATGCCGTAGCGCTCTTTTACCTGCGGGATGAGCGCGAGCGTCTCGGGATTGAGGCGGCCGGTTTCGAGCGTGAAGATGTCGATCGGCAATCTGAGGCGCGCGATCACGTCGGTGATCACCATGTCCTCGGCCGAAAGGCTCGACGCGAGCGCCGGGCGTTCATGGCGCTGCGCGATCTCGATTAAGGCCCGCTCCAGCAGACGGACGCGCGCGGCGAAGTTGGCGTCGGCGCGATCCACGGCCGCGCCGGCGACGACCGCGCCCTGATATGGGATGCTGAATGTTTCCAGCGCCTTGAGGGCATTTTCAGCGCTCTGATCAGCGCGCAGCGCAAAGGAATCGAAGCCGACGCGGGCCATCGCGAAGACCTGATCCGCCGTGACGGCGCCCTGCGCGCGCAAACGGCCCTGGTAGTTCAAACGCTTGCGTAACAGGAACGCATGCGAATAGCCGCGACCGTCGCCGATGCGGTGGAAGTCGACAGAGATCAGGGCTGCATTGCCGATGCGGCCGTCGAGCTTCTTCACGTCGTCGGCGGGTTGCAACAGGATCGCGCCGCCTTCTTGCGAGCCGTCGAGCCATTCTTGCAGCGACAGGTATTGGCCGCCCTCCCATTCTTTGTTGGTCGGCTCTGTCGGCTGCTTGACATTCGGCACGATCTTCTTGCGCACGTCGCCGTGGCCTTCATTGGCCGGCTTCGGCGGCGTGAGCGGCGCGCGCGCGGGCGCCTGACCGATCACTTTCGCGCCTTGCGCGTCGATTTCAACCACGAGGCTCATGCTGCGGCGGTCTCCTCGCTGGCCAGGACAGCCTTGAAAGATTCCGCGCCCACGCGTTCAACCGCCGCGATAAAGCTTTCACGCTCCCCGCGGATCGCGAGATAGTGGCGTGCGAGACGCTCAATCACGCCGGGGACTTCTTCCTGACGCACCGCCTTGCCGGTGAGCACACCCAAACGGCCCACGCCGTCGGGACGACCGCCGATCAGCACCTGGTACCAATCTTCGCCAGCCTTCTCCACGCCGAGCACGCCGATATGGCCGACGTGGTGGTGCGCGCACGCGTTGATGCAGCCCGAGACGTTGATGGCGATTTCGCCAAGCTCTTCTTCTATCGGCGCGAGGGCGGCGGCGATGGCGGCCGAGAGCGGGATCGACTTGGCGTTGGCCAGCGAGCAGAAGTCGCCGCCGGGGCAGCAGATGATGTCCGACGCAAGATCGATATTGGCGCGCGCAAGCCCGCGCGAATCCAATTCCATGAATAGTTCGTGTAGCTTGGCGCGCGGCACGTGCGGCAAGATCAGGTTCTGGTGATAGGAGACTCGGATTTCGCTGAAGCTGTAGCGATCGGCCAAATCAGCGATGAAATCCATTTCGTCCGACGTTGCATCGCCCGGCGCGATGCCTTCGCGCTTCAGGCTGATGGTGATTGCGGCATAATCCGCGTGGCGATGCCCGGTGATGTTGCGCCTCTTCCAGGCTCGGAAGTTTGCATCGATTGGCAGCGTTTTCGGGGCGGGCTCCGACCAAGTTTCCAGCGGCGGATCGACGAAGAATTTCGCAACGCGCTCGAGGGCGTCCGGCGTCAGCGTGTTCGGACCATTGCGCAGGTGGGCCCAATCACTTTCGACCTCGGCCGCGAAGGCTTCGGCGCCCAATTCTTGCACTTGGATCTTGATGCGGGCCTTGAAGATATTGTCGCGACGGCCGAGGCGATTGTAGGCGCGCAGCACGGCCTCGGTGTAGGTGAGCATTTCGCTCCAGTGCAGGTCGCGCTTGATGATCGAGGCGATGCGCGGGGTGCGCCCCTGCCCGCCGCCGACCTTCACGATCAGACGCACCTCGCCGGCTTCGTCGCGATAAAGATCGAACGAAAGGTCGTGCACAGGCGTCGCCGCACGATCTTCCTTGGCGCCGTTGAAGGCGACTTTGAACTTGCGCGGCAGGTGCGCGAATTCCGGATGCAGCGTCGACCACTGCCGCATCAGCTCGCAATAGGGACGTGGATCGACGATCTCGTCCTGCGCGACACCGGCGAACGCATCGGTGGTGACATTGCGCACGCATGAGCCGCTGGTCTGGATCGCGTGCATCGAAACGGTCGCGAGTTCGGCCAGAATGTCTGGCACTTCCTCGACCTTCACCCAATTGTATTGGATGTTTTGGCGCGTGGTGAAATGGCCGTAGCCGCGATCGAACTTACGCGCGATTTCGGCCAACTTGCGCAACTGCGTGGACGAGAGAACGCCATAAGGAATGGCGACGCGCAGCATTGGCGCGTAGCGCTGAATATAGAGGCCGTTTTGCAGGCGCAGCGGCTTGAACGCGTCCTCGTCCAACTCGCCGGCGAGATAGCGGCGCGTCTGGTCGCGATATTGCGCTACGCGTTCCTCAACAATGAGGCGATCGACAGCGTCGTAGCGATACATAGCGGAGCTGGCCTGCGGGAGACGGGCCGTCGCGGCCCTGGCGAGACCAGACAATGGGCGCCACGCCGGACCCGAGGTAGGCCGCGGGACTAAAGTGTTGCTTTAGGAAGGCTTCAGGCGGTGTGATCCGCCGCTGAATCGCCCTCAATCGCCTGGGCGCGGAGCCAATCGAGGAAGGCCAATTGCGCTGGCTCGAAGCGGCGGCCGCGCGGCCAAACCAGCCAATAGGCGAAGTTCACTGGCGCATCGCCCTCTGTGAGCGGCGCGATCAGGCGCCCCTCGGCGATGTCCCCTAGCGCCAGCTGGCGCTTAGCGAGCGCGAGCCCCTTGCCGCCAATCGCTGCTTCGATAGCCAGACTCGATTGATTAAAGCGTAGGCCCCGCTCGGCATCCGCGCGACGCAGACCACGCGCCGCGAACCACATGTTCCAAGTTGGGCAGGACGGGTCGCGTTCGGGCGCATCGTCATGGATCAACGGCAAAGAAATCAGGTCGGCGGCGGTTTTGGGACCAGGCTGCCCTTCAAGCAGGCGCGGACTGCAGACAACAATGACAGATTCCGTCATCAGCCGCTCGCAATGCAGACCCTCGTAGCCGCCAGGCCCATAGCGAATAGCGAGGTCCATATCGCTGCCGGCGAAGTCGGTGAGCGTCATATCGGCGGACATGCGAACTTCGGTGTCGGGGTAGAGTTCCTGAAACTGGCTCAATCTGGGAATGAGCCATTTTGAGGCGAAGGACGGGGCGGTAGATATTGAGATGCGCCGACCCCGGAGCGCCGAGCGCATGGCGCGCCCGGCCTGGAGCATCTCGGCCATGGCGGCGCTGGCATGAGCGAAGGCGGACTTGCCGGCCTCGGTCAGCTCGACACCTCGGCCCAGGCGCCGAAACAGCGGCTGGCCGGCGAATTCCTCGATCGAGCGGATATGCTGGCTCACGGCCCCGGCGCTAATGCCGAGCTCCTCCGCGGCTCGGGCGAAGCTGCCAGATCGCGCCGCCGCCTCGAAAACCCGTAGGCTTACGAACGGGGGCATGGGGTCTTTCAGGTCTTCCAAGCATCACTCCGCGCGCGCCCAACATAGGCATCCCTGCCGCCATGCACCAGGAACCAGAAACGCGAAGCAAAGGGCTGGCGGACAGAGAGGGATTCGAACCCTCGATAGGCTTGCACCTATACACGCGTTCCAGGCGTGCGCCTTCAACCACTCGGCCACCTGTCCGGAGCGGCGGGTTATGGCCGGGGGCGCGGTCCGGCGCAAGGCGCGTAACTCACGGCAGGCCAGCAGCGTACTGAAATGCGCCCACCGCCCCGCTCCCTGCCCAAACCAGGCTCATTCGAGGGGTGTTCGAGGTGCGGCGGCCGCCTACATTCAGCGCGAAGTCCAAACGAGGTTTCCATGGCCCGATCCACAATTATGCCTAGCGTCGACCAAATCCTTCCTGGCCGGCCCACCCCGATCCCCACGGCGGCCACCCATTTCGTCACGGGCGTCCCCCTAAAGCCGCCCTTCCCGGCGGGCCTGGAAGAGGCTGTGTTCGGGCTCGGTTGCTTCTGGGGCGCTGAGCGGAAATTTTGGCAGACCCCGGGCGTGTTCAGCACGTCCGTCGGCTATGCGGGCGGCGCGACTCCCAACCCCACGTACGAGGAAGTGTGCTCTGGGCGCACTGGCCATACCGAAGTCGTGCGTGTGATCTTCGATCCAAAGGTCATAAGCTATGACGCGCTGCTTAAGGTCTTTTTCGAGAACCACGATCCGACCCAAGGCATGCGCCAAGGCAACGACGTCGGCACCCAATATCGATCGGCGATCTACGCTACGTCAGCGGCACAGAAGGCGACGGCCGAGCACGCCAAAGCGGCCTACGAGGAAAAGCTGCGCACCGCCGGATTCGGAGCGATCACAACCGAGATTCGGGATGCGCCCGATTTCTTCTATGCGGAAGACTACCATCAACAATATCTGGCCAAGAATCCGAACGGATATTGCGGCATTGGCGGCACCGGAATTAGCTGCCCGATCGGACTCGCAGTGGAATAGCCGACCGTCCTTACCGCGACGAATCTAGGCGCGACTGCAATTTGACTGCACTTTGACCCGTGTGATGCGCGGCGGCGTAGCGTAAGCCTTCGCCGCCGCGTCCGGTTCTGCGTTTCGACTTAAGCCAACTGCAACCGAGACGTAGCACTGTGTGCGTGTTAACATTTCAACGCTTGATTTGCGGGGATGCCGATGGCGCTCATCTGTCTGATCGATGACGACATCATGGTGCGGGATGCTTTGGCCCTGGGCTTAAGCGACGCGGGCTTCGAGGTGCTGACTGCGCCAGGCGCCGCCGCGGGGTTTGATATCGCCAATCGCCGCCAAGTTGACGCCATCGTCACCGATATGAACATGCCGGGCACCGACGGGGCGCAATTGATCGCGCAGGCGCGCGCCACATGGCCCGACATGCCGATCGTCGTGATCTCTGGCGCAAGCGTTGTCGATGGGCGCGCGATTACCGAGGTCGCGCGGGAGCGCGGCGCGGACGCAGCGCTGGCCAAGCCATTTCGCGCGAGGCAACTCGCGGAGGTGCTTGAGCGTTTGATAGCTGAGCGAAAGGGTCCGCCAGCCTAGTCCATGCCAGGCGCCAACGAGCAATCCCGCCTCCGGGCCGTCGTCGACACCGCCGTGGACGGTGTCATTCTGATCGATGCACGTGGCGTCATCCTCATGTTCAATCCGGCGTGCGAACGGTTGTTTGGCTACGCTTCGTTTGAAGTGATCGGCCGCAACGTGAAAATGTTGATGCCGGAGCCGTACCAAGCCGGACACGACGATTACCTGCGCAATTATCGTGAAACCGGCGAGCGAAAAATCATCGGCATTGGGCGCGAGGTGTGGGGTTTGAAGCGCCACGGCGCGACCTTTCCCATGGATTTGTCCGTCGGCGAATCCGAAGAGAATGGTGAGCCGATCTATGTCGGCGTCATCCGCGATCTCACCGAGCGCAAGGCGTCGGAGCAGGCATTGCGCGAGGGCGCCGAACGGCTGCGCGCGGTGGTGGAAACCGCGGTCGATGGCGTGATCCTGATCGATTCCGGCGGCACGGTTTTGATGTTCAATCCCGCGTGCGAGCGATTGTTCGGGTATCGTGCGCACGAAGTGATCGGCCAGAACGTGCGTATGCTGATGCCTGGGCCATATCGCGAGCAGCATGATTCCTACATAGGAAATTACGTGCGCACACGCGCACCCAAGATCATCGGCATCGGCCGCGAAGTCGAAGGTCGGCGCAAGGACGGCTCGACATTCCCGATGGAATTGTCCGTAGGCGAGGCCGAGCAAGACGACAGATCCATCTTTGTCGGCATCGTTCATGATCTCACCGTCCGGAAGCGCACCGAGGAACAATTGGTGCAAGCTCAGAAGATGGAGACGGTCGGCCAGCTTTCTGGCGGGATCGCGCACGACTTCAACAATCTGCTGACCGTGATCCTTGGCAACGCCGAGGCCTTGTCGGCGCGCCTAAAGGCGCGCGCCGATTTGCGCAATGTGGCCGACACCATCGTTGCCGCCGCCGAACGCGGCGCGGAACTCACACAGCGCCTGCTCGCGTTTAGCCGCCGCCAAATGCTGCAGCCGACGGCGGTAAATTGCACTGCTCTCGTCGAAAGCATGCGGGTGCTGCTGAAACGCACCCTCCGCGAGAACATCGATCTGCGCATCGCGTCAACGCCATCGCCCATCTTTGCCATGGCGGACCCCGCGCAACTCGAAAACGCCCTACTCAATCTTTCCATCAACGCACAGGACGCCATGCCCAGCGGCGGCGTCCTCACGCTCTCCGTGGAGCAAATCGATCTCGACCAAACCGCTCTCGCGCGCAGCTCGGATGTGAGACCCGGGCGATATGTTTCGGTCTGTGTGACTGACGATGGCGAAGGGATGAGCAAGGAGACACTTGAGCGCGCCTTTGAGCCCTTTTTCACGACCAAGGAAGTCGGCAAGGGATCCGGGCTCGGACTCTCAATGGTGTATGGTTTCGTCAAGCAATCCAACGGGCACGTCGCCATCTACAGCGAACAGGGGCTAGGCACGAGCGTGCGGCTTTACCTGCCGGCGGCCGAGGCCGATTCAGAGCAGCCGCCCGCGCTGCGCAACGACGATTTCGGCGCGAACGAAGGCGGCGACGAAACCATCCTCGTTGTTGAAGATGATCCCTTCGTCCGAAGCCATGTGATCTCTTCTCTGGAGCAACTTGGCTATCGCACCATCGTCGCCTCGGACGGTCGTGAGGCGCTCAATTTGCTGCACGGCGGCGCACGACCCGACCTGCTTTTCACCGATATCGTCATGCCGGGCGGCATCAGCGGCTGGGAGCTGGCGGCGCAAGCACGCGCGAAGGTACCTGGGTTGCGCGTTCTGTTCACGTCGGGCTATCCGCAAGAGACGCTGACACGGCGCGGGCAAGTCGACCAATACGCAATGCTGTTGTCCAAGCCGTATCGGCTCGCGGAGCTGGCGCGCCGCGTGCGTGAAACGCTGGACTCTCTTGTCTGACTAGCCCGGCCAGCGCAGGCCGACGCGACGGCGCTGCTGCAAGGTTTGTTCGGCGCGTTGCAGCGCACGCAGCGCCACTTCGGCTTGTTGCAGTGAATCCGTCGAGCGCAGCGCGTCCATGGCGAGACGCAAGCGCGCCGCACCCTCTTCCAGCTTGTCGCGCGCGCCTTCGCGTTCACCCAACGCCGTCAACGCCCGGCCAATCTCTTGCTGCGCCGCGCCCCATGCGCCTGGATCGGTGGTGCGATCGACAGCGTCAAGGTAACGCTGACGCGCATCGAGCGCCTTCGTCAGATATTTGATGTGGCCGCCACGTTCGCCGAGGCTAAGCGCGCCGGACGCGAAGTCCGACAGAATATCGAGTTGAAGATTGTCGCTGATTTCTTCCGCGCGCGCCTCGACCATTTTGTCGAGCGCCTCGACAATCGGCTGCAGACGATCCGGCTTATAATCTTGCGGGCGATGCAGCACCGGGCGCGCCTTGCGCGCGAGCGCGAACGCCAGCGCGCGCTGCACGATTTCATCCGGACGACCCGTGCGCCAGCCAAGCTGGAAATCCTGCACGTCATGCGTGCGGCCATAACCCGGCAGCGTCGTCAGACGCAGATCGAGTTTGCCGAGCATATTGCGCTTGCCCCAGATGATCACATCGGCGGCCGAGCGTTCGAGCGCTTCAGCGGCCTCCACCGCGACGCGGCGGCGTGTTTCGGGATGCGCTTTCGGCGAAACGGTTTTGAGTTTGATCGGGAAGAGATCGACCTGCACGTCCTGCTCAAACGAGAACATGCCGAAATTGTCCTCGATCGCTTCCTTCATCTCTTGGCGCAGTTCTCCGCCGCCGCCTTCGATCTCGGCGATCAGCACAAGGGCGCGATGATCCTTGTTGCGCTTCAGCGCCTGCGCACGCAGCGCTATCCGCGCCATGCTGGAGGCCTTGCCCATGCCCGTCAGCATCCAGAACGCGGCGATCAAGACCGCGGCCAGGGCCATCGACATGAAGAACATGAACACGTTCGGCGATTGGACGAACGCATCCTGGAACTCGCGCGGCAAGAGGCGCATCACCCGCGACGCAAGTTCGGGCGCAAATGCACTAGCCTCTGCAAAATTAACCATTTAGACGTCCGCCGTCCCTAGCCGAGCCTTGACCTGTAGCCCGCCGTGCGGCGTCGCACAACGGGGAGCGGCGCCCCGAGTCTCCCCCGGGCGCCGCCTCTCTTCCGAGGAGAATGCGTCGGCTTATTGGCCGGCTTGCGCCCGCGCGCGGGCCATCATGTCTTCCATGGCCGCGCCCATATTGTTCAGATCAATCACCTGCACGCCTTCTGGCAGGGTGAAGAGGTCGGCCGATTGCGGGCCACGCTGGACGCTCGTGGTTTCCCACACGGTCTGGCCGCCCTCGGTCGCCCGCAGGATGATGCCGTCGCTGGTGACGCAGGCGGTGTGCGGCGTCCCGCCTTCGTCGCGCGTCCATTCCGCGCCGTTTTCCCCGGCGATTGAGCACGACCCCGTGCGCGCGGCGGTCGTCATTTCGCCCTGCCAATCGGCGGTAGGATCCTCATTGTCCTGCTGCTGCAACCGCATCGCGTGCGTCTGCCCCATAGCGGTGGCGACAATGAAGCTCTCGCCGGTTTCGCCGTTGGTGATTATGGTGCTTTGGCCCTGCGGCGCGTTGATTTCCATGCGCAACTTCTGGCCGTCGCGGATCATGACGACCGGAACGGTTTGGCCCTCGCGCATGATGTTGGCTTCGGCCCGGAACGCGGCGGCATTCAGGTTGGGGAAAACATCGCTAACGCTCGCTTGGCCGCTCTCGCCGCTCGGCGCGCTTGGACTGCAGGCCGCCAGGGCGCCCACGGAAACCAGGGCAAAAATTGCTGCGCGCATCACTAATCCTCCGGAAGCGTCCCCACGCTTGCCCTGCCATAGCAGCCACCCGCCCGTCCCGGAACCCCGCCCGTTCGTCGCAAATTGATGTGATGGGGCGCGGGCGCGGCGCCGGTTCGTCTTGCCCTGGCGGCCCAGCCCTGGCCAAAGTCTGTTCCAACCACCGCCGGCGCCCACCGGCGTGTTTCCTTATTGGGGGTTCCATGAACAAGTCTCACATCCTGGCGCTTTTGCTCGCCGTCAGTGCGCCGGCGCTCAGCGCTTGCGCCACCGCCGGTTCGCAGATCAGCGCCGAAGCCGTCGCCGCCCACCAAGCGGCGCAAGCCGAGGTCGCCCGTTTGAGCGCACAAGCCAACCAAGACCCGCTGTTGAAGCCTTGGACCGGCCCGCATGGCGGCGTGCCGCCGTGGGACCAGGCCCGCGTTGAATTGCTGGCGCCGGCGCTTGAACTGGGCCTCGCCCTGCAAGAAGCGGAAGTGCAGGTCATCGCCACCAATCCGGCCGCGCCGACATTCGACAACACGATCGCGGCGATGCAGGACGCCGGCCGTCACATCGACCGCGCCACGACGATCTTTGGCGTGATGACCGATAACGTCTCCACACCAGCCGTCCAGGAAGTGGAAGCTGAATGGTCGCCGCGCATTACCGCTGCCTATAACGCGATCACGTTCAATCGCGCGCTTTTCCAGCGCATCGACACGCTCTACCAAAACCGCGCCAATCTCGGCCTCACCGCCGAGCAATTGCGTCTGCTTGAACGCACGCGCGATCAATTCGTGCGCGCTGGCGCCGCCGCCACGCCGGAACAACAAGCCCGCCTCGGCGCGATCAACGAAGAACTCTCCTCGAAGTTCGCTGATTTCGGCCGTCGCCTGCTCGCGGATGAAAACACCGCGATCTACATCACCAATCGTCGCGACCTTGCCGGCCTGCCGCCGAACATTGTCGCCGCACTCGCCGCCGCCGCGACGGAGCGCGGCCGACCAGGCGAATGGGCGGTTGTAAACACGCGCTCCAGCGTCGATCCGTTCCTGACCTTCTCCACCAATCGCGCGCTGCGTCAGCGCGTGTGGACGGCGTTCAAGAACCGTGGCGACAACGGCGACGCCAACGACACCAATAGCATTATCGCCGACATTCTGCGCCTCCGCGCTGAGCGCGCGCAGATCCTCGGCTTCCCGACGCACGCGCATTTGCGCATGGCCGACACGATGGCCGGCACGCCGGAACGCGCGCAGGATTTGATGATGCGCGTGTGGCCCGCCGCCGTCGCGCGCGTGCACGAAGAAGTACGCGACATGCAGGCGATCGCCGATCGTCAACGCGCCAACATCACGATCGAGCCGTGGGATTATAATTTCTACGCCGAGCAAGTGCGCCGCGACCGTTACAACCTCGATCAGAACGAAGTGCGCGAGTATTTCGAGCTGAACAACATGGTCAACGCCGCCTTCTACATGGCCAACCAGCTCTATGGTCTTTCGTTCCGCGAGATCACGGGCACGGTGCCTGTGTTTGAAGAAAACGTACGCGTGTTTGAAGTGACCGACCGCGACGGCTCGTATCAGGGCCTGTTCTACCTCGACAATTTCGCCCGCGCCGGTAAGCGCTCTGGCGCGTGGATGAACACCTATCGCAGCCATGAAAATTTCATGGGCAGCGAGATCACGCCGATCGCGTCGAACAACAACAATTTCGTGCGCGGCGCGCCGGGCGAGCCGATCCTCATCTCGCTCGACGATGCACAGACGCTGTTCCACGAGTTTGGTCACGCCATCCACTACCTCGTCTCGACCGTGAACTACCCGGGTCTCGCCAACACACCGCGCGATTACGTCGAGTACCCGAGCCAAGTGCACGAACATTGGGTGCTGTCACGCCCGATCCTCGATCAGTTCGCGCGCCACTATCGCACGAACGAGCCGATGCCGCAGGCGCTGGTGGATCGCATCAACAATGCGTCGACCTTCAACCAAGGCTACGCGACGGTGGAGTATCTCTCCTCAGCGCTCGTCGACATGGCGCTGCACAACCGCCCGGAGGCAATCACGGATGTGGACGCGTTCGAACGTGAAACGCTCGCCTCGCTTGGGATGCCGCGTGAAATAGCGATGCGTCACCGCCTGCCGCAATTCGGGCACTTGTTCTCCAGTGACGCCTATTCGGCTGGCTATTATTCCTACCTGTGGTCGGAAGTGATGGACGCCGATACCTGGGAAATGTTTGAAAGCACCGGCAACGTGTTCGATCCGACGGTCGCCGCCGGTATGCGCAACATCATCCTGGCGCCGGGCAACACCACCGACCGCGCGGAGGCCTATCGCCAATTCCGCGGCCGCGACCCGGACGTGAACGCGTTGCTGCGCACGCGCGGCTTCCCGACGGGCGAGAGCAGCGAACAGCGCTAAGCCCGGAACATTCGCAGCCTTGGGGGCGCGCATCGCAAGATGCGCGCCCCTTTCTCTGCCTAGCGTGCGAGGAAGCTTTCGAAGCCGCCGAAGATCATGCGTTTGCCGTCGAACGGCGTATTGTTCTGATCGTATTGGTTCATGCGCGGGTCGGCCATGACCTTCGCGTTGACCTCATCCCGTTTGGCCCGGGATTCGTAGGTAATCCAGGAAAATACAACGACCTCGTCGTCCCTGGCTTGGACGGCGCGCGGGAAGGACGTGAGTTCCCCGTAAGGCACGTCGTCGCCTATGCACTCGACATAGCTCAGCGCGCCATGCTCCATCCAAACCTCGCCGCCAAGCCGCGCCATCTCCTTGTATTGCTCCACTTTATTTCTCGGCACCGCCAGCACGAAACCATCGACATAAGGCATGGGTCTTCCTCCGTTGCTCCAACCTAGGACGAACCGGCGCTGCGCCCACCGACAAATCCGATGAGTGCGCGTGCGCGAAATGCGGTGCAAGCGACAGCCAGCGCGTTCAGGTTGGATTCAGGTGGGATTCAGCCGCCAGGGCGCAGCGTTGGTTTGGGAGCATGATTATGTTGCGCAAATTGACCGCCCTCGCGGCTACGCTCGCTTTTGCCTTGACGACTCTGGCGCCGGTGAGCGCGGATGCCCGCGACCGACGTCACGACGGCTATTGGAGCAGCCGCGACCATCATTATTACGATCGCCACCGCCGCCATCGCGATAATGACGACGACGAAGTCGCGGCGGGCGTATTGGGACTGGTGTTGGGCGTCACCTTGGGCGCGGCGCTCGCCAGCCAGCCGCGTCAAGCGCCGCCGCCGCGCGCGCGATGCTATGACAATTACCAACGCTGCGCGCCACCGCCCCAATATTACAACCAGGGCTACGACCAGGGCGGCTATTACGAAGACCCACGCTCGGCCTACGAGCAGGATTACGGCTACGCGCCCGAGCGGCCTTATTATGAAGATCAACGCCCGCAGCGTATGTGCCGCGAGCGGCAATGGGATCGCTACGCCAACCGCTATCTGATGGTCGACGTCCCCTGCTGATGCGTGCTGCGCGTATCACGTGCGCTTGAAAACTGCTGACGCGTATTAGAGGCTACGGAACTTCGCGCTATAGTGCTGCGCATGCGGTACGTGTGCGATGCGCCGGGCGGCGCGACTTGGTTCAGAATTGAGACCGAGGCCGAAGCGGAAGCAGAAGCGGCGCTGATGCGTCACGCCGTTGACAAGTATTTCCGCCGCTACGAGGCGGCGGCGCGCGAAAGCTATCGCGCGCCCAAGGGCGGCGCGAGCTTCGAGCAGGAAATCGGGCTGAAAGACCACATCGCCAAGGCGATGCCGATGTTTGTGACGTTGCGCGCGGACGACGGCGCCGGGCTAGCCACCGCGATGCTTCCGCCGCAAGGACGCGAGCAGGCGGGCTTTCGCATCGTCATCGTTGGGCCGGAAAACGGCGACCCCTACATCGCGCACGAGCGTGCGATCGAGGCACTCGCGCGGCACGTCCATCTGAACCTGCCGCGCGAGGCCTGTTATCCTTACGCCTAGCTATTTCGGCGCGGCGCCGCTGGCCGGCATCGAGAGCGCGCGCGACCCGACATAGCAGGGCGCCACCGAGCAATTCTGCAGCAGCGTACGCACCATGTACTGGCCGTCCGCCGGCGGCGTGAACTGAACCACGGGATAATCGTCCGGCAGCATGTCGCTGGCGACGACGCCCCCCGTGCTCATGCTAATCAGTTCGATATCAACATTGGTGCAGTCACCATCGCAAGCCCCGACAAAGGTATAGGCCGTGTTGGCTGTGAGGTTGATCGTCCAGCGATGGTCCGTCCCTGGCTCAAGCGGCACAATCTGGTCCGTGGCGCCCTCTGGCGGCGTCATGCCGGACGCAAAATTCTGGCTGATTGCACCCAATTGCTCACCGATATTGGCGATGAGCTGCGTGCGCGTGGCCTCATCGATCTGCGCCCGTTGGACCTGCCCGGTCGGGCGAGCCTGCGTCGATGGCGCCTGAGCCCCTTCTTGCACTGGCGGCAGGGCCGGACCGGCGCCCATCTGGTTACAGGCGCTCAGCGCCATCGCCGCCACAGCGGCCAACAGAATCTTTCGCATCATTCGCTGATCCCTCTCAACTTGCCCCGCGCGACCCCTAGCGTGCGCGAACGCGTCTTGTCCACGACGCTTCAATGGCGGCGCACGATTTATTGGGCTGTGACCCGCGGCACAGGCGGCAAGTCAACGCGAAACCAGCGCTTCACAAAATCTCTTGCACGCGCTCCTTGGGCCGCGCGAGCGCCGCACCCTTGGCCGTGACGACGAACGGGCGCTCAACCAGGACTGGATGTTCAATCATCGCGTCAATCAGCTTTGCATCGCTGACTTTGCCATCGAGCAGACCAAGCTCTTCCGCTTCCGCCGCCTTGGTGCGTAGCGCCTGGCGCGCTGTGAGACCGGCAGCAGCGAACAGCTCCTTGAGCTGCTTCTTGGTCCACCCAGTTTTCAAATACTCGACAATTTCGGGCTTGTAGCCAGCGGCCTCGATCATCGCGAGCACTTGGCGCGAGGTGGAGCATTTGGGGTTGTGGTAGATGGTCGCCCTCTTGGCCATCAATAATCCTCCTCGTCCTCTTCGCTCATCGGGAAGAAGGAGAAATTGTCGTCGATGTTGATCGGCTCGGCGACCTGCTCGACCTCTTCGAACACGATGCGCGGCTGCAGATCGCTCCAATCGCCTGGCGGCGGTTGAAGGTCTTCGTCTTCGAACAGCAGCTCGGAGCACAATGCTTCGGCTTCGCCTTGTGTCGGCGCTTCGATATAGCGGGTGGTGTAGAAGCCGACGATCTCGACATTGTTGTCGAGGATGACGGGGAAGTCCTCCCCGCAGGCGAACAAGCGAAACCAAGCCATCGCGTTTCCCTTAACGAAGCAATGCCTTCTATTTAGCCGGATCGATATCGAAGTGCATCACGTCTTCGCGGCGGCCGAGCTTGGTGTAGAGCGCGATCGCCGGCTCGTCGCCATAATCGGCCTGCACGTAGAGCACCCACGCGCCGCGCTCGGCCGCGAGTTCGCGCAGACGCTGGATTAAAGCAGTCGCAACGCCCTGGCGGCGATGCGCTTCAGACACCGCGAGGTCGTAGATGTAGATTTCGCTGCGCGCCTGCTCGAACTTCACGAGTTCGTAGGCCACCAGCGCGCCGATGATCTCGCCCTGCTCGATCGCGACCAGCGGGAAGACGGTCTCGTTGCGCAGCAATGCTTCGACGTACGCGTCGCTCGGCGGCGCTGCGGCGTAGCTGTCCGGGTCTTCGAACACGGCTGCGAATAGCGCGTTCATCGCGCGGAACCGCGCGATGTCGCCAGCCTGCAAACGCTCGACACTGAAACTCATCTTCCGCCTCCAGCCGCTCCGGCCACAAGGCGGAGCGCGATCAATCCTTGGCGCGTTCGACGTAAGAGCCGTCTTCGGTCGAAATCACGACACGGGTGCCGGCGTCAATGTGCGGCGGCACCATCGTCTTTACGCCGATGTCCAGCATCGCCGGCTTATAGGACGATGACGCGGTTTGGCCCTTTACGACCGGTTCGGTGGTCTCGATCGTGGCGATAATGCGCGGCGGCAATTCAATCGAAAGCGCTTGGCCTTCGAACATGGTGAGATCAACCACCATTTCCGGCTGCAGGTAAGCGACGGAATCGCCCACCATGTCCCGCGACAGATGCACCTGCTCGTACGTGTCTGGGTTCATGAACACGAGGCCAGCGTCGCCGTCGTCAAAAAGATAGGTGTGCTTGATCTGCTCGACGAAAGCTTTTTCGAGCGCATCCGTGGTCTTGAACACGGCCGTGGTCTTCACGCCGTCGATGATGCGGCGCATGACGATCGTGGTCGTCGGCGTGCCCTTGCCTGGACGGAAGGTTTCGTGGCTCATGACGACATAAAGCTTGCCGTCTTCGTGCTCGAGCACGTTGCCTTTGCGGACGTCGCTGGCGATGACTTTAACCACGTAAACCTCACTTGCCGCCGGGTCGCCGGGGGCGCTTTCTCATGTCAAAAGGACCGGAATTGGCCGCCTCTCTAGCTGGGTTTGCCGGCCCGGCCAAGCCGGGGCGGGCGCCCGTAAACCTCGATTTCGCGAGTAAAACGCAGAAATGACCACACCCTCCCCCTTCTGGGACCGCGCCCGGCATCAGGACCGGCAGGGCTTTCTGCATAAGCGGGCGGCGATCCTGCGCGCGGTGCGGGAATGGTTCTGGGCGCAAGGCTTCGTGGAAGCCGAGCCGGCCATGCTCACGGTGTCGCCCGGCGCGGAGACGCATATCGATGCGTTCGAGGCGGACGGGCGTTACCTTCACACGAGCCCCGAATTCGCAATGAAGAAGCTGCTGGCGGCCGGCGAGAAGAACATCTTCTTTCTGGGCAAGACATGGCGGCGCGGCGAGACCGGGCCGCTGCACGCGCCTGAGTTCACAATGATCGAATGGTATCGCGCGAGCGCGCCCTACGAGGCGATCATGGATGATTGCGTCGAGATCGTGCGCGCGGCGGCGAAGGCGGCGGGCGCATCGACGTTCGAATGGGGCAAGCGCAGCTGTGATCCGTTCACCGCGGCGGAACGCCTCACCGTGCATGAGGCGTTCGACCAGCTCTCACCCGTGCCGATGCCAGACAATGGCGACGCGTTCTCGGCGGCGTTAGTGCAGCATATAGAGCCCCAACTCGGCGATGGCGCGCTGACTTTGCTGACGGAATACCCGATCCGGGAAGCGGCGCTGGCGCGGCGCTCGCCGCGCGACGCCAGCGTGGCGGAGCGGTTTGAGCTCTATGCGTGCGGCGTCGAGCTCGCCAATGGCTTCGGCGAACTCACCGACCCGGTCGAACAACGCCGCCGCTTGATTGAAGCGATGGATGAAAAGCAGAAGCGCTATGGCGCGCGTTGGCCGATCGATGAGGATTTCCTGGCCGCGCTTGCACACATGCCGCCCGCGAGCGGGGTGGCGCTCGGCTTCGATCGCTTGGTGATGTTGGCGACGGGCGCGCGACACATCAACGATGTGCTTTGGACGCCGGAATGATCCGCCCCGCTATTTCCAGCGACTATCCCGCAATTCGCGCCGTCGTCCGCCATGCCTTTGCGCAGGACGACGAGGCGAATTTGGTGGAGCAGCTGCGCGCGGATGGCGATGCGCTGGTGGAGCTCGTTTCGGCGACGGACATCGCGCTGCGGGGCCACATCCTCTATTCGCCGCTCAAAATCGAACGCGACGGCGAAATTTTATCAGCGGCCGCGCTCGCGCCGGTTTCCGTCCTTCCGGCCTTTCAACGAGCCGGGCTGGGCAAGGCGCTGATCGAAGCTGGCAACGCCGCCTGCGCTGATCTTGGCCTGTCGGCGATCATTGTTTTGGGCCATCCGGACTATTATCCACGCTTCGGCTTCTCGGCGGCGGCGGCGGAATCACTGCAAGCTCCGTTTTCGGGTCCGGCCTTTATGGCGCTAGAGCTTCGGCCCGATGCGCTGAAAGCCGGTGGTCGCGTGCGTTACGCGAAGGCTTTCGGAGTTTGAATTGAGCGCCAAACCGAAACCCGATCCGCTCGACCAGGTGGCCGCGCGTTACGCCGTGGCGATTACGCCGGCGATGGACGCGCTGATCGATCCGACCAATCCAGAAGACCCGATCGCCGCACAATTCCGCCCCGACGCGCGTGAATTGGAGATCGCGCCCGATGAATTGAGCGATCCGATTGGCGATGAGCCGCATACGCCGGTGAAAGGCGTGGTGCATCGCTATCCCGATCGCTGCTTGCTGAAGCTGGTGCACGTGTGCCCGGTCTATTGCCGCTTCTGCTTTCGCCGCGAGATGGTCGGCCCGCAGGGTGACGGCACACTGAGCGGCGCGGAGCTGGACGCGGCGCTCGCTTATATCGAAAGCCAGCCCGGCATTTGGGAAGTGATCCTCACCGGCGGCGATCCGTTCCTGCTTTCGGCGCGCCGCGTGCGCGAGATTACGGAACGACTGGCTGCGATCGAACACGTGAAGATCATTCGCTGGCACACGCGCATTCCCGCCGTCGATCCGCTGCGCGTGACGCCCGATTTGGTGGCGGCGCTGCGCGTCGAGGGCGCGACGACATACGTCGTGCTGCACACCAATCATGTGCGCGAGCTGACGGAGCAAGCGCGCGCGGCGATTGCGCGGATCGTTGATTCCGGCGTGCCGATGCTGTCGCAAACTGTGCTGCTGAAGGGCGTCAACGATAGTGTCGAGGCGCTAGAGGCATTGATGCGTGGTTTGGTCGAAGCGCGGGTGAAGCCTTATTACCTGCACCATCTCGACAAAGCCCAGGGCACCTCGCACTTCCGTTGTTCGATCGCGCGCGGGCAAGAATTGGTGCAAGAGCTGCATCAACGCGCCTCGGGCGTGGCGCAGCCGACTTACGTGCTGGATATTCCAGGCGGCCACGGCAAAGCGCCGCTGGCGAGCCCAAGTTTGCGCGAGGATGACGAGGCGTACGAAGTGCGCGACCGCAACGGCGTCTGGCGCAAATATAGCGATTAATTGCTAGAGCCGATTATCTCCTTGGCCGGCTCGCCCAAAGCCACGAACAGCGCACACAAGATCAGCACAGCTCCCGCCACGAATGGCGCTGCCGAACTGTAGGCGTCGAATAAGGCGCCTGCGCCGAGCGGCCCAGCCACCCGCCCAAGCGCGCCGGCCGATTGCGACAGACCCATCACCGCGCCGCGCTCGTGCTCGGCGGCCTGCGCCGCGATCAGCGCATTAAGCGCGGGCGTCGCGAGACCGAGGCCGAACACGAGGGCGGTGAGTGCAGCGGCCGTTGTCGAGACTTCGTGCGAGACCGCGAGACCGCCCAGCCCCGCCGCAAAAAGCGCAAGACCAATGAACAGCGTCAGGCGTTCCCCTAGGGCGCGTGAAGCCGCGCCCGCTCCGCCGCCCTGCAAGAGCACAGCGCCAACGCCGAGCGCCGCAAGCGTCCAGCCCACCTCGCGCGGCCCCCACCCCAATTCGGCGTCGGCCCACAAGCCGAACACAGTCTCCATCAAGGCCTGGGCCGCGATCATCAAGAACATCACAATCACGAAACGCGTCAACGCCGGACGCGAAGCGAGCAATTGCATGCGCCGCGGACGATCGACCCCAGCCGGCAAACGCGCCTCGGCCGAGAGCGTTTCACGGAACAGCAGGAGCGCCGCCAGCGTCGCCAGCACGCCTAAGCCAGCGCTCGCGTAGCAGACCAGGGCGAAGCCTTCGCGGCTGGGCTCGCCACCGATCAACAGCGCGCCGAGCGCGGGGCCGGCGATGAAGCCAAATCCGACGGCCGCGCCGAGCAAGCCCATGTTGCGTGCGCGGGTCTTATCGGTGGCAAGATCGGCCGCCGCCGCGAACGCCGCACCAACATTGCCGGCCATCAGCCCCCCGAACAGACGCGCGGCGCCGAGTTCTTCGACGCTGCGCGCCTGCGCGATCCAGAGGTAGGAGAGTACGCCGCCGATGAGGCCGGCAATCAGGATGGGCTTGCGGCCCAAGCGGTCGCTCAAACGGCCCCAGAACGGCGACGAGATCAGCTGGCCCAGCGAATAGGCGCCCATTGCGATCGTCGTCGCGGTTGGCGTCGCGCCAACTTCGAGCGCGAGGAACGGAAAGATCGGCAGAAAGACGCCGAAGCCGGTCATGCCGATGAGCACGACACCGACAAGGGCGGCTAGAGAGCCGTTCGCGGATTTCATGCGGCGCTGATAGCGCATCGGCGCACGAAGGGAAGCGTGACAATTGCCCCCGCCCTTTGAGCAGCGTCAAAACGCGGACAAGGCGGACGGGCATGCTGGCAAACTGCAAAGAGGAGAGGCCCGATGTCTGAATTCTTCGCCGCGACTTTGGGCGCGCGTCAGCCGGAGAACGCCCTCGCGTGGTCCACATTATTCGCGCCCGATGCGGCGCGTACGGCGGAGGGCTGGACCATCGCCGAGGCGTTCGCCGCGATCCTGTTCGCCGCCGCGACCTGTGACGGTGAGGTTGCTGCCGTAGAGCAGGAGGAATTGCTCGCGCTCGTGCACCGCTCACGCGCCTTGAAGGCTTACACGCCCGCGCAGCTCGCGCAGATCAACGGCAAGATTGTCGCGAGGCTGCGTGATGAGCCAACGGCTCTTCGGGACGCCTGTGCGGCGCTGCAAGAGGATATGCGCTTGCCCATCTTTGCGCACGCGCTCGACCTCATACTGGCCGACGGCGAATTGAACACCGATGAAGCCGATTTTCTCAACACCCTAATCCTCAACCTTAAGCTCAACCGCGAGGACGTGAGCAAGATTGCGGACGTGATCGTGCTGAAGAACAGCTATTAGGCGCTAGGCCTGATCGGCGCGGGTGCGGCGGGATTCAGATAGGGGCGCAAATCGGCCCACGGAATCGAGACTTCCGTGCCGCCCATCACATAGGGCGCGCCGAATGAATAAGGCGGAAAGAGCAGTGTGAGCCCCTGCTCAGTGATGAGCCACAGGTGCGGTTTAGTCGCGCTCTCCTGCACGTCGCGCTCGGGCGGGACGAAACCATCTTCACGATACTGGCGCGAGATTTCGCCGACAGCGCGTTGTGTGAGAAAGCGCTCCCAACCTGTGCCGGCGCGGAAAACATCATTCGCCGTCAGCGCGCGCCCCTCGGTCATCAACACCGTGACGGCCTTAGAAGTATTGTTGCCGTGTGCCGCCCCCAGCGTGTCGTTGGCCATGTCAAAGCGCACCGAAATGAGTTCGGGGCCGGCGTAGGCGATACGATAATCGACCACTTCGTTGGTCGCGTCCTCAAGACGGAATTGTGGCGACTGAGCGACCAGTTCGTTGAACCGCTGAATGGCGGGCGTCTGCTGACCATCGATGCGCGGGAAGCGAATGTCGCGCAAAACCGCCGGCGGTGCGTCGTCGCCAAGACCCGTTGCTGACGCGACCTCCGCCGTAACCGGAGTCGCATCGACCAGCTCCATGCGCTGGAATGTGTAGCCGCCGATGTCCTGCACCGCCGTTTCGGCGTCCTGCAAACGGGCGCGATACTCAGACTCGAGGCAGGCCTGCTGCTCCGGCGTGGGTTCCGCTTCGGGATCGATGATGCCGCAGGCGATGCGTTGCGCTTCGCGCCACCGCGTCTGGTTCTGCACCAACATCTGCGCACCGGCGTCCGAGACGTTAGCGGCCGCCGCGACAATGGCCTCACGAACGTTGGTGTCGAGGCCAACCAGGGTCTGGTTTTCACAGAGGTGCTGCGCGAACTCGCCGCGTCCCTCCGCGCACACATCAAGCGCCGCCGAGATGCGCTCGGCGGAGCTTTGATCGGTCTTGTCCTCACCGCCGCGGTCGCCGCATGCGACCAGGGCCAGAAAGGCAAGAGATGCGCCGGCAAGCCGGACTCCGCGCATCGTTTTGTCCTCGTTTCTACGCGTCCCCGACCCAGATCAGTGCCACAGAAGAAAGGCGCCGTCACGGCCCGTCGCGCGTTGCGGCGGCATGACGCGCAGGCTTCGCGCGCCTAGATAGAAGTCATGCCCGTCAGCGCCTCCTATCGCCCCGATCCCCTATTCTCGAAACTGGGGCCGGAATTCGCCGATCCGGTGGCTCCGGCGCGTTTTCCCCAGCACATCCTGCGGCGCCGCAACCAAGATTGGGCGACGCGCGTGGGTCTGGGCGAACTGACAGAGGCCGAATGGGAGGCGCAGTTCGCGCGCTTTGAGCCGCTGCCGGGGAACATGCGCGAGCCCTTGGCCATGCGTTATCACGGGCACCAATTCCGCAACTACAATCCCGAGATCGGCGACGGGCGCGGCTTCCTGTTTGCGCAAGTGCGTGACGATGGCGGTCGGCTGCTCGATCTGGCGACCAAAGGCTCCGGGCAGACGCCTTATTCGCGTTTTGGCGACGGGCGGCTGACGCTGAAAGGCGGCGTGCGCGAAGTGCTGGCAGCGGAGATGCTGGAGGCGCTGGGCGTATATACTTCCAAGGCGTTCTCGTTGTTCGAGACCGGAGAGCAATTGACGCGCGGGGATGAGCCTTCGCCGACACGGTCTTCCGTGCTCGTGCGCCTCTCGCACAGCCATATCCGTTTCGGCACGTTTCAGCGCCTGGCCTTTTTCGAACGACCGGACCTCATGCATCAGCTTATCGAGCATGCGGTGGCGGCCTATTATCCACACCACCTCAATCTGAATGCAGAGGCGCGCGCGGCGGCCTTGTTCGGCGAGGTCGTGGAAGCGAATGCGCGATTGGCGGCAAGCTGGATGGCGGCGGGCTTCGTGCACGGCGTTTTGAACACCGACAACCTCAACATCACCGGCGAAAGCTTTGACTATGGACCGTGGCGCTTCGTGCCGACGAGCCAGCCGGGATTTACGGCCGCGTACTTCGACGAGCGCGGGCTCTATGCCTTTGGGCGCCAGCCGGAGGCGGTGTCGTGGGCCCTGGCGCAACTGGGCGGGGCGATGCTGCTTGCGTGTTCGCAGAACGCGCTTGAGACGGAACTCGCGCGGTTCGGTCCGGCCTATCAGCGGGGCCTGCGCCAATCGATGTTCGAACGGCTCAATGTGGTCCCCGGCGATCTCGCCGCCGATCTCGAATTCCTGCAAGCGTTGCTCGACTGGATGACAGAAAGCCAAATCGGTTGGGATCAATTCTTCCATGATTGGCATGGCGGCGAAGCCAGCGCCGCGCGCGCGGCGGAGAGCCCAGAAGCGGTGCGGTACAACGAGGCGGGGTTTGCGCCGATTCGCGCCGGCCTCGAATCGCGCGGCGCGAGCCATGCCAGCGAGGCCCTGTCTCGCCCCTATTTCCAGCGGCCGCTGCCGGTGAGCTTGGTCATCGATGAGGTTGAAGCGATCTGGGCGCCCATTGCCGAAGCAGACGATTGGTCGTTGTTCGACGCGAAATTGCGTCACATTCACGAGTTGCAAGAGGCTGTCGCATAAGCTGTCATCGATTTGTCGTGCGGCCTGGGTAGGTGCTTGCGCGACTTTGACAGGGGGCCTCGCTTGAGCAGCAAACATATCAGCGAATTGATCACGTCGCGCCGCGCGTTGCTTGGCGGCATGGCCGGCTTGCCCCTGCTCAATCTCACTGCGTGCGCCACGGCGCCCGCGTCGGCTTCCGGCGGCGTCAGTTTCACCAGCGTCGCCGCCACCAATGCGGATACGGTCACGCTTCCGGTGGGCTATAGCTGGCGCAAGCTGATCGCTTGGGGCGATCCTCTGTTCGACAGCGTGTCGGCGACGTTTGATCCAGACGCGCTGACACGGGCGGAACAAGAGCAGCGCTGGGGCCAGAACAACGACATGCTGGCAATATTTCCAGCGGACTACGCGTTTCCACCGCCGCTCCATCAATCACGCATGCTGATGTGCGCCAATCTTGAGTATTTTTCGCCGTCTCTGATGTTTCCAAGCGTAGCCGCTCCATCGGCTTTCTCCGCCGCGCAAGTGGAAGCGTGCATGGCGTCCACTGGCGTCGCTGTCGTCACGCTGGAGCGCGATGGCGCTGGTTGGCGGGTTGTGAGAGACGCCGCGCCTGGTGCGGGATTCAACCGCCGCATCACCCCATTCACCCCGGTGATCTTCTCGGGTCCTGCCGCGAACCATGCTTGGATCCGTGCCGCGGGCGAAGGCTACAACGCGAGCGAAACCAGCGCCGGTCCGGAAGGCGCCGTGCGCTGCGGCACCTACGCCAATTGCGCGGGCGGCCAAACCCCCTGGGGCACCTATCTCACGGCGGAAGAGAACTTCAATTACATCTTCCATGCCTCGGATGAGAACGCCCCCGCGTTGCGCGATGCGCGCAACGACCCCGCCTATGTACAGAATTGCCGCGCCTACACGGTGCCAATGCAGAACCCGGCGGGCCATTTAATGCCGCGCCAGTACGACATGTCGCTCAATCCACATGGACCGAGCGCGTATGGCTGGGTGGTCGAGATTGACCCCTATGATCCGCATTGGGCGCCCCGCAAACGCACGGCGCTTGGCCGTCGCAAAGGCGAATGCGCCACCACGGCGTTGGCGCGCGATGGACGGGTCGCGGTCTATTCGGGTGACGATCAGGCGAACCAATACGTCTACAAATTCGTCAGCAGCGGCCGTTTCGATCCGAACAACCGATTGGCCAATCGCGATCTTCTGGACGACGGCGTGCTCTACGTGGCGCGCTTCGAAGCCGACGGCACTGGGCGCTGGCTGGCCATGACGCCCGATGCCGTCAACGCCGCGCGTGGCGATGCGGCGCCCTTCGCGGATCAAGGCGACGTTGTCGTGCGCGCACGCGAAGCAGCACGCATCCTTGGCGCGACGCCGATGGATCGACCGGAAGACGTGGAAGCCATTCTCGACTCGAACTGGGTGGGCCTCGGCCCGGTGCTGGTGGTTTGCACCAACAATCGCACGCCCGCCGCTGCGCACCCAGGCAATCCGCGCCGCGAGGGGCCTGTTAGCGAAGGTGGCGCCCAGACCAACGCCGCTGGCCATATCATCCGCATCGACGAAGCCAATGCCGACGCGAGCGCGACCACGTTCACCTGGGATGTGTTCGCACTGGCTGGCGACCCCAACGCCGCCGCCGTCACCACGCCATCGCGCACCGGACAACCTCTGCCGATCTCCACAGCGATCAATGGCGTCTCGACCATCAGCGGCGATCGCTTCGCCTGCCCAGACAATGTGTGTTTCGATAGCCGCCTCAACGTCTGGATCACGACCGACGGCTCAGACGCAGTCTTCCCGGACTGCAATGACGCCGTCGTCGTCACATCAAGTGTTGGCGACGGGCCGCGCGTGGTGAGGCGCTTTTTGGTCGGACCGGTTGGCGCGGAAATTTGCGGACCGACGATGGCGCTCGACGAACGAGCGTTCTTCGCGTCAATCCAACATCCCGGCGAGAATGACGTGAGCGGCGTCGAGATTGACACGCTGCGCTGGGAACGCGGACAAAGACCGCCCTCGAGCTTCCCCGATGGCGGCGAGGCTTGGCCGCGCTCTGCAGTGGTTGTGATCACCCGCGACGATGGCGGCCGCATCGGCGACTAAGAACGCGGAACGAAACCTTCCTTGTGCAGGAGGCGGGCGACGTTCATCGCCGCGCGCACTTGCACCACGTCGTTGTTCCTGTCGGCGTCCGTCAGCGCGTCCCATGGGATCAATTTGTTATGGGCCATGAGGTCGTTGTTGCGCGGCTCGCCCTCAAGCGTCGGTCGCCAGCCCGACATCAGCCGTTCCGCCATCCAGCGGTCGTGCTCGCGCCGCGCCAAGCGCTCCTGCAGGTCAGCGGGCACGGTGGGGGATGAGTCGCCCTTGACGCCATCTTCCTTCGTCGCCGGTCGCCAACCAGCGTCCCACACCTTGGTCATGGCGGCATCCGCCACAGCCCGGTTGGCGGCCCGATAGGTTTCGAGCACGTCCGACCAATCGCGCGTGGCGGCCTGCAACTCCTTCATGGTCAGCTCATCGCGCTCGCCCAGTCCCTTCTGGTAGTGCTCGTGCGCGATCGCTGCGCCGCGATCGAGCGAGCCGTCCAGAATGCGCGCGCGTGTGGCGTTGACCTGATGCGAGCCGAAGGCCTGCAGGTAGGCGTCAAGTTCTTCGGTCTCGTCGCCCTTGGCATATTGCTGTGAGAACTCGGACTGGCTCGTCTCGCGCATAAAGATCGGCACGGGCCAGCGCAGGCGATGGTTGCAGACGCGCTTCAGCGCGATGGCAAGGTGGATGTTGCCGGGATCGGTCCCCGTTGAGACGACCAGCGCGGTGGGCTTGCCTCTCGCCTGTTCGACCTTGTCCAGCACATCATGACCGATCGATTCCGCGTCCCAGTCGAACGACATGAAGCTGATGTCAGCGCTCCAGATGTGGGGGTGCGCGAAGGCTTCGCGATGTCGCGCGCGGAAACCCGCCTCCGCGATATCGGCATTTTGCGTTAGCACGGTCAGGCGCGGCGGCGCAAAATGTGCGGACCACAGACTCATCAGCACGCGCTCGGCGACGGCCTCGGCGCCGCTATCGAACCCGAAAAACACGACGTGCACGCGGTCTTCACCGAGTTGCCGAGCGAGCGTGAGGATGGTTTGGCTTTGGGTTTGCAACAGTGCGCGCGCCGACATCTCCTCCAGCGAAAACGGTTTGGGATCGATGTTCATCACGGCCTTGCCAGAACGCATCTGCGCCGATCGCATCTCGCGCGCTTCTTTCAACAGCATGGCCGAGCGCGTCGCCACGTGCACGCCAATGGGGGGTTTGCGCTTGGCGGCGCCGACGAGTCGCCGCACGGCCGCTTCGATTTGAAGGTTCGCGGTGTCATCAGGCTCGAACGCCACAACATGCCCCGCGTGATGCGCGCGCGCGGTGCGCAACGTCTCCAGATGCGTGGCGTCGCCCTCCAGCACGATCACGCCTTTGCGACGCAGGCCAAGCGCGGTTTCGTCCGGCAAGTCCTGCGCGATCAAGATCACCGCGTCCTTGTGCTTGCGGCAATCGAGCGCCAGGGAGAGCGCGGCCGGACTGTCGCCCGCGATGACGACATGGCGCCTGGCGCCGAGATTGAAGATTCGCGCGAGAGAGCGGCCGAGCTGGCCTGAGAAAGCAAACAACAGACCAACGGCAGGCGCGGCGATAGCGGCGAAGCGCACGAGTTCGCGCAAAGGCTCTCGCGCGTCGAAGTATTCGTCCCACATCGAAACGGCGCTGAGCGTCCGATAGAAGGCTTCAAGCAGGCCTTGGTCACGCCACAAAAATAGACCGCCGCCGATCCAAATCAGCGTCAGGAGGATCACGACCCCCCAACGAAACGCCCCGGCCCGGGTGTGTGAGATCGCGGTCAACCAGGCGGCCGCCCGCGAACGGGCATTGGCGTAGGTATGGGCCATGGCGTGCACTCTCCCCCGCTCCCCAGCGAGCGCCATGATGCTGCGCCGAAGCGCCGGGGTCCAGCGTGAACCAGTTGCGGGGATCGACACTTTTGCCTAGCTCTGGCGCCTGTGCAGGCCCCGTAGCTCAGCTGGATAGAGCAGGTCCGTCCTAAGGACACGGTCGGGAGTTCGAATCTCTCCGGGGTCGCCACTCCCTTCGCACGCGGTTGATTTCATTCAGTCTTGGCGAAGGTTTGGCACTAGGTTTGGCACTTCGTGTTCGACACACGTTCGAAAAGCCCCGACTACGCGCGCCAATTCGTTCAATTGCTTTCCGTCAGTCGCGCGATGGCGCTGCGTGCCAGCTTCTCCTGTTCGGCGGCCTTGGTGTAGCGCTCTACTTCTCGCAGCGAGGCGTGACCGGTGATTGCCTGCACTTCCTTGGTCGTACATCCAGCTTCGACTAAGCGCACCGCTGCTGACTTTCGCAAACCATGTGCGCTGCGCTTAGGCAAACCCGCCTTGTCGCACCACTCACGGAATTGATTTCCAAATGAAGCGCTATCTTTGAATGGCTTCCCGTATTGTGTGGTCAAGAACGTGAGGCCATCTTTCGGCAGGGTTTCGAGAACCATCTTCAGTTCTGAGTGCATTGGAATCGCAAGCTGCGCGCCGGTCTTCGCTTGGGTCACACGAATAGCGTCGCCGCTAACGTGCTGCCGTCCCATACGAATAACATCACCCCGGCGCTGACCCGTGTAGAGCAAGAGGACAAGCGCTAAGCGTTCGCGAGACCCTGCGGGCCAACGATCCAGATACTTCGCAATATCGTCTTCCGACCAAGCGACGAAGCCATCGCCACGCATCCTGAACTTCTTGATGCCGAGAGCTGGATTGTCACGGCGCAGATCCAGTTCAACAGCGTAACCACAGAGAATGCGAATTATGCGGAGCAGATTGTTGGCCGCCTCCGGTCCGCCTGCCTCGAACCGCTCAGTCATTTGCTCCTTGATGTGGCGGCGCTCTAGGCGCGTGATGGCCTTCGACCCGCTCTTCACACGCCAGCGTTCAATTTCGCGCCGATAGGTCGTCTGTGTGCTTTTGTTGAGCGAGAGGAAGTTGGGCGAGCGATAATAGGCAACAGCAACCGCGTCGACGGAATTGGCTGCGACGCTGGTGCTCACCTTGGTGGCGCCAAAAGAGGCGCACGCCAATTGGTAGGCTCCCATGAACGAAGCCTCACCCGGCCGGCCTGGCAAAGGGACGCGCTTGCCTGCCCGCCGAAAGTAATAGCGCCACGTCCCATGGCGGTCCTTGAAGCGATCGACGTAAGGGAGCCTGATCGTCGCCATGGCTCATCCGTCCCACTCGTTTGCGACTGTGAAGTCGACATCAAACTCGCCGAGGGCGTCAAAAGCGCTGTCGAGCAGAGCGCGGTCGTAAACGCGGCGCGCGCCGATTTCCTTCGGCCTCGGCATCCTCCCATCGGTCACGAGCTTGTCGAAGGTCGTCGGTGAAACACCGATGTATCGCGCGGCCTCCAAGCGATTGAGGCCCCGTGGGCAGTCAAATGGTAAGGGACGACTCATTGGGCGCCTCGATCATCTTCCCGGCTCGCGCGTCGAACCACGAGTGCGGTCGCGAGCCCAATTCTCGATCGCGGATTCTTCGTAGCGCACGAGGCGGGGGCCAGACTTGATGTAAGGCGGCCCCTCACCCGTTCCACGCCAACGATTGAGCGTGTGCTTTGAAATCTTCAAACGCGCGGCTGCATCTTCGACGGTCAGCAAAACTTCTGAGGACATGATGCTCTCCTTTCAGCATCGCGCGTCACGGCTAAGATCTCGCGCGGTTGCTCAATGAGAAATCCGCTTATCCACAACCAACAAATCTATTCTGCCGTGCGATGAAAACACGATTTGGCGTCGAAAAGAGCGCAATGTCTCAACTGGTTTCCGCGTGTTTCCGTGACTTTCCTCTCGCGACTCTTGATCATCAGCGATGGCCCCTGATCGCCCTCAATGTCCCACCGCCATAATTCGCATGCTACGCGACTAAATTCGTCGTCATGCATGAAGCTTGGGCGTCAAGACTTGTCGGGATCGCGCGGCCCACGTCGCAAGAACGCGTCGAGGTCTTCCGGAAAGTAGCACACCAAGCGCGCGCCACGACGCGTCCATTTCGGCCCGATCTTCTTGGCGCGCCAGCTTTTCAGCGTGCTCACCGTGACACCGAGATAGGTTGAGGCTTCCCGCGGTGAGAACGCTATTGACCTTTCCACGGACGCGGCCTTGAGGCGCTTTGTTCTCACCTGCAGCGGCGCTGCGCGCTTGGTAGGCGCCGGCGCCTCGTCCGCTGGCGTGTCGAACAGGTTCAATTGGCCCGGATCGCCGCGACGCTTGCGCGTGCGCGACCCGCGCTTGCGTGAGGCCATGCGAGCGGCTCCTCAAGACGGGGCCGGCCATCAAGCCATCCTGCCAGCGGACGTCCAGGCATTGCAACTCACGATAGAATCCAATACTTCCTCATCCGCACAAGCGTCGCACGGTCGTGGGGATGCTCCAGGGCATTAAGCCCCGTGAGCCGCAAGAGGTCGCGATAGGCGGAGAAGGTGAAACTCTCATGCGCCCCGTCGAAATCATCCGGAAACGAGATCGCGGCTTCCTTGCGCCATACGATGAGCTTGTAGGCCGCGCCCAAAACGGTTGCCGCTGGCATGTTGATGATCTCGTTCGCCACCCTGCCCTGCGCCTCATGCAGCGCCTCAGCGCGAGCGCACGCAGCCTCGGCAGCCGCGCTGCGCTTTCCACCAGAGCGGCGCCCCGCAATCAACAACGCGTCGGCCTCGTCTTCGGCCGCGAGGATTGCTTCGTCGAAACGATAATGTTCGGCGATCAGACGCGCTAGGGCCCTATCTTGATCTGCGCTCCAATCCGCCGCCGTGGTTGCCCCCAACGTAACTGCTTCCACCAGATTCCGACGGGTGAGGTGCGTCATGGAAATGTCCAGCACAGCGGATCGACCAGGCGCGTTGCGACACGCTCGATCACCCGATGTTAGAGAATCGACTACGATACAAAGGTATCATCGGGCCTTCCGACCGTCAATCCCTTTGGATCACCATGATACTTATGGATCACACATGATCACAGCAGCGCAGATCAGAGCGGGAAGAGCACTCGTTCGTTGGACGCAAGAAGAACTGGCGGAAGCAGCAAACATTTCCATTCCCACGTTGAAGCGCTGGGAAGGCTCCGAAGGCGTGCCCGCAGCCGAGCCGAACAATCTTGCAGCCGCACGACGCGCGCTTGAGAAAGCGGGTGTCGTGTTCATCGAAGAGAATGGCGGCGGTGCCGGCGTGCGACTGAAGAAGAAGAAATAACCCGTCAGCGAAACTGCTCTTCGATCCCACAAGCGGTCATTGATAGGAGGTCGCCCGATAACGGACGTCGGCTCCCTTCTCTAGGTCGAGAGTCGAGGCGCCTATGACGGCCGGGTCAGATAAATGCCGATCATCAGGACCGCGATCAGTACGCCCACAAGGACCTGTCCGACCCACGGTCGGACATCTAGCCATCGCGGTTGAGCCGATTGCCGGATCGTGCCGAGCCATCCCAATGCGAACGCCACTGTGATCATCAGAACGAATGACCTATCGCCTATGAGGAAACCGAAAACCTCGCGCAGGCCGTCTGGCGAGCCCAAGTGCATCCACCCCGCGGCCACGAGAGCAAGTATCCAAGCGTAACCGGCTCTAAACACGCGGCCGAGCAACCCGACAACCGCGCTGAAGCGCGAAGGCTCAGATCCACGGATTTCCGTCGTCATCGCATTTCCTTCGTTCGCAGCCACCGTTGAACCATCCCAGGAGCAGACGTCAAAGTAACCGTACTCAACAGCAGACATTGGCGCATGCACCCGCATCGATGCGATTGGCGATCACTAGGCCGCGCTGCTTCTCGAGGATCGTTCGGACGTGCGAGCCTCTTCGATGCGGCCGATCATGCCGAAAGATCTCTCAGGAAAGTCATCGTAATCGCCGGCGAGGAGCGCCTTGAAGCCCCGCACGGTGTCCTCTAGGTCGACAAACACGCCCGGTGAGCCTGTAACTGACTGCGCAGCATGGAACGGCTGTGACAGAAAGCGCTCGATCTTTCTTGCCCGGCGCACGTACACTTTGTCGTCCTCAGAGAGTTCCTCGTAGCCGAGAATCGCGATGACATCTTGAAGCGCCCTATAACGCTGCAGGGCTTCTTGCACTCCCTTTGCCACTTGATAGTGCTCTTCTCCAATCGTGTCCGGATTGAGTAGTCGCGACGTGGAATCCAGCGGATCGATTGCGGGGTAGATCCCTTTCGCTGCCACGTCGCGAGAGAGCACCGTAATGGCGTCTAGGTGCGCAAACGATGTCGCGAGCGCGGGATCGGCAGAATCGTCTGCCGACACGTAGACTGCCTGGACGGATGTGATCGATCCTGTTTCCAACGCCCCAATGCGCTGCAGCATCGCATCGGTGTCGCTTGCAGGTCCGTAGTTGGCCGCCGATTGAATCGGTCCCAGCAACGCAGACACCTCAGCGCCCGCCATGGTCATGCGGAATTCGTTGTCGACGACAAACAGGATGTCTTTGCCCTGGTCGCGGAAGTGCTCGGCTATGGCTAGACCCGAATAGGCAACGCGAGCACGTGCGCCAGGCGGCTCGTTCGCTTGCCCGAACACGAGAACGCACCGGCTCCCCTCTGCTCCATCCTGACGGTTGACACCGGTCTCAATCAATTCCCTGTGCAGGTCGCTGCCTTCCCCCGCTCGCTGGCCGACTCCGG
The DNA here is from genome assembly GCF_036392335.1 of Vitreimonas sp. Taxonomy (NCBI): domain Bacteria; kingdom Pseudomonadati; phylum Pseudomonadota; class Alphaproteobacteria; order Hyphomonadales; family Hyphomonadaceae; genus Vitreimonas; species Vitreimonas sp. Next base: position 3,863 of record NZ_DASVYD010000010.1, on the reverse strand, counting down.
CGAACACCGAATAGCTGCCGTGAACCTTCGCAATATTGTTGATTAGCTCCCGGATGAGCATGGTCTTCCCGACACCCGCGGCGCCGAACAGTGCAATCCTGCCGCCCTTTGCATAGGGACACAGCAGATCGATCGCCTTTATCCCAGTGACGAGCAGCTCAGGTCGCGCCGGCGCGTCAGCGTGCGGCGAACGTGGCTGATGGATAGCTCGCCTAGCCTGCGCGCCCAGCGGGCCTGCGTCGTCCACGGGATCGCCGATGACGTTGAGAATGCGCCCCAGCGTCTCTTCTCCGACCGGCATGGCAATAGGCGAACGGGTGTCGATAATCTCGTGACCGCGCACAAGTCCGTCCGTGGCATCCATCGCAATTGTACGTACGGTGTTTTCGCCCAGATGAGCCGCGACCTCGAGGACGAGCCGATTGCCACGATTGATCGCTTCAAGCGCGTGATAGATCTCGGGCAGGTGATCATCGAACTCGACATCGACAACGGCGCCGATGACCTGCACCACCCTACCCGTCCGCACCTGCTGCGACAGCCCTGATTGACGAGCACGAGTTTTCACCAGCAGGGCCGAGAGGACGTCGAAGTCGGCGCTACTGCGGACGGTTGCATCGCTCAACAATACCCGCAGGGCGGGTTCGACCGCCCAGGCCCGAAATCCTCCGCCGAGAGTTGCGAGGTCGCTCTGCAACGCCTCGAATTCCAGGGTTCGTGATTCTCCTTCGGGCATAGCTACGAGCTCGCGAGATCTCACGACCAGCCACTCCGCTATTGCAGAGCCGTCCTCGAACGTCGGATCGAGCATCTCAGGCCGCTGCGGCACTGGCCTCCTCCTCGTACCATTGCGCGAGCCTGACAGGAGCGATCGATGCGGGATCTGCGCCGTCGGCCAGTCTGGAAATGACACGGTCGACTTCGTCGTCGGTCAGCGTGCAAGCACACCAGTCTCTGATGCGTGCGCGAACCTCGGTTGCGCACAGTCCGGTCAGGCGATGCGTGGTCAAACGCTCCGCTCCACCGCTCGAGTTTCTGAATAGTGACGCCACCTCTTCGGTCGTCGAAGTCGTGACCGCAACGGCCCGCCGGCACCCGCCTACCAGTCCGCGAATCGCTCCTCCCCAGTATGCGGCCCTGTGCGACTCTTCGGGGCGCAGCACGAGATCGAAGTCGTCGATTACAAAGGCGGGCACCATCGCAAGAGGGTCGCCCTCGCTTGCAGCGTTCAGGTCTTCCGCCAGCAGTCTCGGCAGCGCCATTTCGAATTCGGGGACACGCGCATCCTCGTTCTCTACAAGGTTCTTTAGCGTCGGCGACGACGCTAAAGCGGGATCCACGATCGCGCGACGTCGCACACCCTGCACAACCCTTTTCGCTATTTGCGTAAGCACCACAGCCGATGCAGCGGCGAGCCCGCCCTGCCAAATGGTGGCCAGCGCGCTTGCTGAATGAGCGGCGGCATTCACCGCCGCCACGGCAGCGCCAGACGAACCCGCGGCTGATTGTAGGATGGCGTTCAGCGCGGCCTGGCTCGCTCCCTCCGCCCCCTTTTCGATCACATCGGCGACCCGCACGCGCGACCTCTGCAACTCCAAGGATTTCGCATCCAAAGGTCTTGCCATGGCCAGATACGCGACGACGCCAATGTCGAATTTCACAAAGTCGCAAGCAGGAAGAGCGCGACTGAGCTTGTTGCGCAGTTTGACCAGAGCGTCCACGTATCCGACGCCGTCGGTCGCGAGCACATCGACACGGATAACTCGTGCCAATGGCAAATCCTGGCCGAAATGTTCGAACTCCACGCACAGCGTGGATTTTCCGAGTTTTGGAGAACCAACGATCGATAGGATCGGTCGACACAATTGCCCGGAGGGCGCCGACACCACGGACGCGCACGCCTCATGCAGAGCTTCTCTCTCGGCCTCGCGCGGCACATGAAAGGTCGGCAGATGCGCCATCGCGTACTCGTCACACCCTCTCGGAGCATTATAGTCGCGCACCCGCACCCTCGCAACGTGCGATTGCCGGCGCATCACCTGTCGAAGGCAGGTTCAAATTAATCCCGATATCGGTCGTCGGTCGAAGCATCACTTTATCAGCGCGCGCTTTCCAGCGTAGAAGGCCGCCGGCGCCCAATCCCAATGAAGTCGTCACTCAATCCCAGGAGAAGACATTAGCGCTCCGCAGACCCATAAGAGACCTTCGCATGGTTGGAGCATCTATTGTGCGCTCCTTCGCGATCGTCTTCGCTGCCCCATGGCGAGATCTTACGCCCAGTATCTCCAAAGGCCGGTGTCCTGCGCCGCAATTGCCTGAGATAGGAGCGTGGGGAGAGAGAGCAGCCGTGCGATCTCAATAGAAGTCATCGGCGCTTCAATACCTCCAAACGGCAGCCTGCAGAGCACATCAAGCGCCGAGCGGTCTTCCGTTCGCCGCCTCCCTCACGTCAAGAGCGATTCTTGGCGATCAAAATCCCACGCGCCACTTCCCGCGACAGCTTGCGGCCCTTGCACCGCTTTGCGCATCCATTCTGGATCGACCTTCTTTTGCACCATTTTCCAGAAATCGGACCGGTGCCGGCTCATGCATGCTTCGAGATGCTCAACCGTGTAACGGTCTGGATGACGCTCTGCGGCTAGCATTAGGTCAAACGCTCGGACCAACGGGTCGAGGACGTCCGGACGAAAACTCTGCTTGTTCTCAAAGAAGAGACGCCCCTGATCGACGGCGGCAGAAAGTCTGGCGCGAATTGAAGCTCGCCGATCCGACGCAGGAGACTCGACCGCATCCCGAAATTCGCCACGCGAAACCTCAACACATGCAAGAGCAAGACCCGCCATTCCCTCATTGGCCCATGCGATCAGGTCTTTGATCCTCGCGATCCTCAACTCATTCCTTCTCTGTGCCGCGGCGGCAAACGCAGAGATCACTGAGATCAGCGCCCCGACCAATGACACCCAATTCGCACCGAGTTGAATGGCGCTCCACGACAAAATTTCCCCCAAAGTTTGCCTCCCCAATCACGGAATTAACCATGATTGAAGTTTGAAGCTAAAGTTGTAACGTCTCGCAAGGAGGCGTTGGGCGATGGGGTCGGTTTTCATCTCGTACGCGCACGAGGACGAAGAAAAAGCGCGTAAGATCAAAGAGCGGCTGGAAGATCTCGGTTTTGCCACTTGGTTCGATCGAACCGCGCCCGCCTCCCGCGATGACATCAGCACCGTGATCGACGGCAAATTGGGAAGCGTTGATTGCGTCCTCGTCCTTTGGTCCTCCCGCTCCAAGGCATCCGTTTGGGTCCGCGGCGAAGCCTTGAAGGGCCTAGAATGCAACAAGTATTTCGGCGTCCTCCTTGAAGACTTTGTGCCCCCAGTGCCCTTCAACGCATTGGCCGCGCCGGACCTTTCGGAATGGACCGGACTGAGTGACCATCTTGGATGGGACGCGCTCATTCGCGGCCTCGCAGACCTCAGCTCGAACGAGACTGAAATTCTCAAAAGACTTTCCGCGCTCCAGGCGAAGGAGCGCGAGACGTCCAAGTTGCTCGTGGAAGCCCAAGTCCAACTCCCACTTGAACCCACGATCGAGCCCGATGAAGACCGCATCGAGCTAGATCTGGCCCCACAGCAAGATGATGTCGAAGCCGTCGTCCATGCCGCGCGATCGCTCATCGCCAGGTCGGCGAAGCTCGATTTGAGTGGCGCGATGACTCAGGCTGTTCTCGATTTTGAAATGCTTCGCGACGCAGCGTTCGTCGTAGCAAAAGCGGCAGATGTGCCGCGTCCGACCGGCTCCAAATACACACTAGTCTCAACATTGGGCGAAGCGATTTCCGCCGCCTCACCTGGATCTCTGATTGT